>JAHDEU010000040.1 GCA_020628635.1 Hellea sp.
GGACCTTGCCGCGGCGCTTGACCTCGATTTCCTCGACCAGCGGGGAGTAGACGGGGAAGACGCGCTCGACGCCCTCGCCGTAGCTGATCTTGCGAACCGTGAAGCTCTCGTGGATGCCGGCGCCGGAGCGTGCGATGCAGACGCCCTCAAAGGCTTGCAGACGGGTGCGTGTGCCCTCGGTAATGCGGACCTGCACGACCAGCGTGTCTCCGGCGGAGAAATCCGGGATGGTCTTGCCGGAGGACAGCAGGCGTTCTTTTTCGGCCGCTTCGATCTTTTCGATGACGTTCATGTCTAACTCTTCCGCTTCTGGTACGCATCCCACAGATCGGGGCGGCGTGCCTTGGTAATCTCTTCGCTCCGTTCACGACGCCAGCGCGCTACGGCCGCATGGTCGCCCGAACTCAGGATGGCCGGGATCTCCCGGCCCTCCCACTCTCTCGGCCGGGTGTAGAGCGGATACTCCAGCAGCCCGGTCTCGAAACTCTCTTCCGTCGCGCTGTCGCTATTGCCGAGAACTCCCGGCAGCAGGCGCACACACGCTTCGATCATGGCCTGGGCTGCGACCTCTCCGCCCGCGAGAACGAAATCGCCGATGGAGACTTCCTCCATCCCGCGCGCTTCGATCACCCGTTCGTCGAGACCTTCGAACCGTCCGCAAAAGCAAACAAGACCCGGCCCGGACGCCAACGCCTTCACACGCTCCTGTGTGAGGGGTTTGCCCCGGGGGGTCATGTAGATCAGCGGGCGGCCACCGAACGCACCGTCCGGCCCGGCCACGCTGTCGATTGCACTTGCAGAGATATCGGGTTTGAGCACGAGCCCAGCCCCGCCCCCGGCAGGCGTGCCGTCGACAGTCCGGTGCCTATTAGTGGCAAAGTCGCGAATGTCCACCGTGTCGAGCATCCACAGACCGTTTTTCTCAGCCGCCCCGATGATGCTCGCGCCGAGCACGCCGGGAAAGGCGTCCGGGTAGAGCGACAGCACGGTTGCGCGCCAAGGAGCGAAGCGCTCTCGCTCTTTTTCCGGCTCGATGTGGGGTTCGTCACTCACGCGCGGCGCATAGGCGAGTAGCCAGGGGTTGGCCAGAAGAGCTTCCGAGGGGGCGTCTGGCACTGCGGGGACTGCATGTTCCCGCCAGATGGAGCAAAGTCAGGCCATACGGGGCGGGCCTGCCTTGCCGGGACCGGGGCGCGGTCCCGGCCCATTTGAGCCTATGCGCTGCGTGGGAACTGGATGGGAAGGGCGGACGGGGCGCAGTGTCCGCCCTTCCCTGAAAATCGGCGCGGCATTCCAATGAAGGGGAGGGAAAGGAATGGGGCGTCGATTTGTGCCCTTAATACGTCTTTACCCGGCAATTGGTTCACACAATGGGGTCACGGATGCGTGAGCCGGCTAACGCTTCGTTAACCACAATCATGGACGCCGGTCCCATGCGCGCGCCCACGACATTTGCGGTCTCCGCCTGCCTGGCTGCCACCTTGGCGGCCTGCGTCAACGCACCGGCGGGGCCGGCGGCCCAGCCCTGGGTGTTCACACCGACGCCGGGACAGGGCCAGTATGTCAGGCCCGAATACATGCTGCCCGCGCCCACGCCGCGCATCCCGGCGGTCGATCCGTGCCAGTCGCGCATGTTCACGGGACTGGTCGGCACGCATGAGGGCGCGATCTACATTCCGGGCCTTCCGGGCGCGAAGCGAATCATCCGGCCCGCCTACAATGAGGGCTTCCGAGACGACTTCCTCGGCGGAGAGAACGAGGTCGAGCGCCTGGTCGAAGTGCAGCAATACCTGCCCGGACAGCAGCTCTACGCGCCGTCGATCAATGATGTGACGGAACGCATCTCGCTGGGTCCCGACATTGGCGAGCGCCTCACCATCGAGCTTGACCGCGAAGGTTATATCCAGGAGGTGCGCTGCGGCTGAGCAACCGCCGTGCGCACGTTCCCGCGTGGTCCCCAATAATTCGGCAAAGGCTGTTTTGGCTGGGCGAGCACGCGCAGCAGTTTCAGCTCCGGCTCCAACTCCTGGATCTGGCGGCAGGCGGGGCGGATCTTCTTGCGCGCCGGTCGCGACAGGATCGGGCCATAGGTGGCGACGATCTGCTCGGGCGTTTGCCGCGCGACCAGCAGGCCGAGGCAGGCCGCAAACAGCAGCGTATTCTCCACGAACCGCGCGGGAACACCGAATTGCGACAATTCGGCCACGGTGGCGGGCAGGATGCGCGGCAGCACCAGACCGCACCGGAAATAGGCCGCGCCCGAGAGCAGGATGATGGCGCGCTGGAACGGGCTGGGATCGAAATCCGGCTGGAAGGTCACGAGCTCCTGCGCGGACAGGCCCAGCACGAGGCGCGCGGCGATATAGCCATGCTCCTCCACCCGGTGCGGGTCGAAGGTCAGGAAACCGGGCTGGTCGTGGTCGGATGGGTGCAGGGCGCGGCTGTTAGGCTCCAGCCGCATGACCTGCAGCACGGACGCAAAGCTGTCCTGGCCGAAATCGAAAGCCGTGCGCTGGCCCATCGGGTCGAAGGACAGATCATCCAGCCCCTGCACCTTGTGCAGCGGGGAGGGCACGGGCGGCCGCGCGGGTGCGCCGTGGCGCCGGATCAGATCGGCAAAGGTCTCATAGATCAGCAGGGCGTCGTCATGGCGGACCAGCCGACTGTCGAACAGGGGCGTCTTGTGAAGGCTTTTCGGGAACATCGGTCTCTCTCTCGTCCGGCACATTGCGTGCTCTTCCGGACGAGCCGTTCCCAGCCACCGCTCATCCCACGAGGCTCAATATGGCTTGAATTGGGGCGGAATGCGGGCAGTCAATATTACAGCGTTAGCGAGGGGTTAACGTCCCATTCCGCTAGCCTTCCATGGCAGCCTTGGCGTCCTCATAGGCGGAAAGCGCGTCGAGCCATTTGGCCTCCAGCCCTTCGAGCTTGTGGGCCGTCCAGCCCCGGTCCTTGCCGAGGCTCACGGCGCGGTCGGGGTCTTCGGCGAAGAGTTCGGGTTTGGCCAGTTCGGCGTCGATGGCGGCGAGCTCCGAAGTCACTGTTTCCACTTGTTTTTCCAGCTTCGCGGCAGCCTTTTTCAGCGGCGCGATCCGCTTGCGGGCGTCGGCGCGGGCCTTGCGTTCCTCCGCCTTGCTCGGGCCTGTGTCGGCCTTCTCCTTGCGCGCGGGTTTGGCGCGTTCCGCCTGCTGTTCGCGGTAGTCGTCCAGCGTGCCGTCATAGGGCTCCACCCGCCCGCCATCGACCAGCCAGAGCCGCTCCGTCGTGGCTTCCAGGAGGGCGCGGTCGTGGCTGATAAGCAGTACGGCTCCTGAATAATTGTTAAGGCTGCGGACCAATTCCTCGCGGCTGTCGATGTCGAGGTGATTCGTCGGCTCGTCGAGCACGAGCAGATGCGGCTTGTGAAAGCCGATGAGGGAGAAGAGCAGGCGCGCCTTTTCTCCGCCCGACAGGTCGCCCGCCGGCGTTTCGGCGTTCTTCACACCCAGCCCGAAGCTCGCCAGCCGCGCGCGCCGCTGCGCCTCGGTCGCGTCGGGCATCAACTCCACGACATGGTCATAGGCCGAGGCGCGCGGGTTCAGCGCATCGACTTCGTGCTGCGCGAAATAGCCGACGCGCATCTTCTTGTGACTGCGGATGTGGCCCGTCTGCGCCTTGAGGATACCGAGCATGCCCTTGGCAAAGGTCGTCTTGCCCTCGCCATTGCGGCCCAGCAGGCCGATGCGGTCGTCGGGTGCCACGCGCAGGTTCAGATCGCGCAGTATGGTCGTGTCGCCATAGCCCAGTGACGCCTCGTCATATTTGACCATGGGCGGGGAGAGCTGGCGTTCGGGACCGCGCAGGTCGATGGGCGCGATGGGATCGGACACCATGGTCGCGATCGGCTCCATCTTCTCCAGCCGTTTGACGCGGCTCTGCGCCTGTTTGGCCTTGGAGGCTTTCGCCTTGAAGCGGGTGACAAACGCTTCCAGCTTGCGGCGCTCCTCCTCCTGCTTGGCGACCAGCGCCATGTCGAGCCGGTTGCGCTCGGACAGGGTCTTCTGGAAGGCGTCGAACCCGCCCGTATACATCGTCATCTTGCCGTGTTGCAGATGGGCGATGTGGGTGACGGCGGTGTTGAGGAAGTCGCGGTCGTGGGAGATTACGAAGATTGTGCCGCGATATTTGCGGATGTGGCTCTCCAGCCAGAGCGCGCCCTCGATGTCGAGATAGTTGGTCGGCTCGTCGAGCAGCAGCATGTCGGGCTGGGCGAACAGCATGGCGGCGAGCGCCACGCGCATCCGCCAGCCGCCGGAGAAGTCGCCGCAGGGCCGTTGCTGGTCGTCGCCGTCAAAGCCGAGGCCGGACAGGATCGCGCCCGCGCGGGCTTCTGCGGTATAGGCGTCAATATCGCCGAGCCGCGTGTGGATCTGCGCGATGCGCATGGGATCCGTGGCAGTGTCTGCCTCCGCCATCAGCGCCGTGCGCTCCTCATCGGCTTGCAGGACCGTGTCCATGAGCGAGGTCGGCCCGCCGGGCACTTCCTGGTCCACGCAGCCCAGCCGCATATTGTTGCGCATGGAGATCGTGCCGTCATCGGGGCTGATCTCGCCCTTGATCAGGCGGAAGAGGGTGGACTTGCCCGTGCCGTTGCGCCCCACCAGCCCGACCTTCTGGCCCGCATTGATGGCCAGCGTCGCCTGGGTGAAGAGCGGACGCCCTTCGATTCGGTAGGTGAGGTCGTTGATGTGGAGCACAGCGCTGCGCCGCTAACACGGGTTGAAAACCGCGTCATCACGCTTTAGCGGGCGCGCAACATTCCAAGGCGGGGCTTCCCTCCGCGAACAGAAAGACTGTCCCATGGCCGTGCAACGCACCTTTTCCATCATCAAGCCCGACGCCACCCGTCGCAACCTCACCGGCAAGGTCAACGCCATGATCGAGGATGCGGGCCTGCGCATCGTCGGCCAGCGCCGCGTCCACCTCTCCGAAGACCAGGCGAAGAAATTCTACGAAGTCCACGCCGAGCGCCCCTTCTACGGCGATCTCGTCAAGTTCATGACGTCCGGTCCGGTCGTGGTCCAGGTTCTTGAAGGCGAAGACGCGATCAAGCGCTACCGCGACGTCATGGGCGCGACCAACCCCAAGGAAGCCGCAGCCGGCACGATCCGCGCCGCCTTCGCCGAATCCATCGACGCCAACACGGTCCACGGCTCCGACGCGCCCGAAACAGCGGCCGAGGAGATCGCGCAGTTCTTCACCGAAGACGACATCGTCGGCTAGGCGCGGGCGCAACCGGCTCACAAAAAAAAGCCCGGCTCGAAAGAGCCGGGCTTTTCTGTTTGCGCTTGCAAGAGCCGCCTAGCTCTTGATGCGGATGATCTCTTCCACGATGTCGTTCTGGATGCGGTCGAAAGCGGCCTCCAGCTCGTCCGCATCCTTGGCCCAGATGAAGTGCTTGTCGGAGGAGGCGCACGAGGTCAGCAGGTTGGTCGCGTTGGCCTTGGTCCAGGCATTCACCGTCGCCGTGGCCTCGTCGTTATACGGGTCGTTGGCGTTGTATTTGCCCTCTTCCAGCGCGTAGCCGATCGTGAAGATCTCCACATCATACGTGTTCTTCATCGCCGTGCAGCTCTCCAGCGTCGTGCGGTCGGTGGCGCGACGCAGGTCACCCCGCGTATAGCCGACATGCTGGGTCGCGTTGTAGCTATGCGCCCAAACGCCGGTCCAGCCGCCGCCACTTGTCTGTTTCCAGTAAACGGGTGCCGTTTCGCTCGGGTAGAATTCCCACCCACCGACCGAATTGTCGCCATCGGACATCAGGATGACGAATTTCAGCGGGTCCTTGGGGTTTTCCTTGTTCTTGGCCTCGGCCTCGTCCTCGTGGAAATCGTCCTCACCCGTCATCCAGGATAGCGCGGTTGCCATGGGCGGGCTCGAATTGGTCGCGCCGCTGGCCCGCATCACGTTGACGTCGCCATCCCCGATGAAGCCCCAGCCCATATTGACGACACGGGTGTGGATCGTGTCGGACGAGTAGGGCAGCATGCCCATCCGCATGGTGCGGTACCCGCCCTCCGCGCGGTCGCCCAGACGCCCGTTCAGCTCGCTGGTAAATGTCTTGACCGAGGTCTTCAGACCGTCGATCCGGGGCTGTGCATCGGCCGGCGACTTGTTGTCGGGCAGCGCCAGCCGGTCATCCCATGCCATGGAGCCGGAATTGTCCAGAACCAGTGCGATGGATGCCGGAAACGCCTCGTCGATCTCCAGATAGCTGGCAACGGATACCGTTTCGAAGGGAACGGTCTCGCGGCCCAGAATGCGGGAGAAGGTGGTGTTGGTTTCGCCGCTCACCGTGACGACGACTTCCTTGGCGTTGTCGTCGTAATCGACGTTGATGTTCACGCCCTCCGCGCCCCGGTTGACGAAGTTGCTGTAGGCGTAACCGAGTTCCGCGGCCGAGTGGTCGCCTTCCGGCAGGCCGTTGGTGCTGTCCTCGGTCGGAACATGTCCGGCATTCTTGACATAGACGGCGCCCTGCAGGGCCACGGCGTCCGCGATCTGCTGCGAGCGGTCTTCGGCGGTGCTCGCCATGCGGAAGTCGACGGCGGCGCCCATGACGCCCATAACCATCGTAATGCAGAAGGCGAAGGTGATCGCCATGTTGCCGCGCTCGTCGTCGCCGAAGCGCGACAGCGATGTTCCCAAATATTTCCTAGCCATGATAGCCATAACCCCACTTGTCGACGTGGCCCGAACCTCCAAGTCCCAGTGAATGGAGTCCGGCCTGCCGTTTCGAAGCGTGTGTAAGGCCCATTGTTTGCGGGCGGATTGCCAGACTTGGTTAACGTTTGGATTAGCTCTTCAGCGAACTCACGGCCTTGGCGAGCGCGTCGGGGTAGAGCGTGAGTTCGCGCTCCAGCACGCGCGCGGCGAGGCTGTCTTGCGTGTCGCCCTCCACGATATCGACGGGGGCCTGGGCGATGACGCCGCCTCCGTCCACCTCCGGCACGACCCAGTGCACGCTTGCCCCGGCCTGCGCATCGCCCGCCTCCAGCGCGCGGCGGTGGGTGTGCAGGCCCTTGTATTTGGGCAGAAGTGACGGGTGGATGTTGACGAGCCGCCCAGCCCACTGCGTTACAAACCGCGGCGTCAGCACGCGCATGAAGCCCGCACAGGCGACGAATTCGATGCCGCGCTCGACCAGCGCGCCGTGCAGCGCATCCTCGAAGCTCTCGCGGTCCGGGAAGGCCTTATGGTCGATGGCAATGGCTTCGACACCAAGCTCTCGCGCGCGTTCCAGCCCGGCGGCCTTTGGGCGGTTGCTGATGACCAGCTGAATATCGGCGGGATAGTCTGGCTCCTGGCTCGCGCGCAGCAGCGCGACCATGTTCGAGCCGCGGCCCGAGATCAGCACGGCCGTCCTGATGCGGCTCATGCCGGGGCGAGCTGCCCGATGACATGGGCCGGAATGCCTGCGGGTTCGAGCTTGGTCAGCACGTCCATCACGGCGTCGGGCTTGACACACAGCACCAGCCCGATGCCGCAATTGAACGCGCGGCGCATCTCCGCCTCCTCGATGCCGCCGGTTTCCTGCAGCCAGGTGAACACGGCCGGACGCTCCCACGCCCCGAAGTCGAACTCCGGCACCAAGCCGTCTGGCAGCATGCGCGGAACATTGTCCGTCAGCCCGCCGCCCGTGATATGGGCGAGGCCGAGAATGTCGCCGAGCACCGGCTTCACCGCTTCGACGTAGATCGTGGTCGGCGCGAGCAGGCTCTCGCCCAGCGAGGCTTCGCCAAAGGGGGAGGGGTCCGAAAAGGACAGCCCGCTGCGCTCCACCACGCGGCGGATCAGCGAATAGCCGTTGGAATGCGGACCCGAGCTCTCCAGCCCGATCAGCACGTCGCCTGCCGCCATCTGGTCCATGCGCGGCAGCATGGAATCGCGCTCCACCGCGCCGACGACAAAGCCCGCGAGGTCGAACTCGCCATTACATGCCGTGCATTTCCGCCGTCTCCCCGCCGATCAGCGCGCAGCCCGCCTGGCGGCAGCCCTCCGCGATGCCCGACACGACCGAGGCCGCGCTGTCCACGTCCAGCCGCCCGGTCGCGAAATAGTCGAGAAAGAAGAGCGGTTCCGCGCCCTGCGCCAGCACGTCGTTGACACACATGGCGACCAGATCGATGCCGACCGTGTCGAGCTTTCCGGTCTGGATCGCGACCTTCAGCTTGGTGCCGACGCCGTCCGTGCCGGACACAAGCACCGGGTCCTTCAGGCCCGTCGCCTTGAGGTCGAATGCTCCGCCGAAGCCGCCGATCGTGCCGTCCGCGCCGGGGCGGCGCGTGCTTTTGACCATGGGCTTGATGCGGTCCACCAGCCGGTCGCCCGCATCGATGTCGACGCCTGCGTCTTTGTAGGAAAGGGGTTTGGCCGGTTCTTGCATGGACCGGTTGTTACCGCTTTGCACAGCGTCTGCACAGGCCGGCGCTTGCGTGAGACCATGCCTTTTACACACCATATTTGCTGCTATAGCGGACGCATGACCCGACATGCCCGCCTGCTTCGTTCGCTCACTCTCGCGCCCATCGTCTGCGCGGCGGGCGTTGTGACCGCCTTCGCCGCCGACCCGTTCACCGTGCGCGGCGTGCCCGTCGATGCCAGCGCGCCGACTGCGACCCAAGCGCAGACCCAAGCCATCGGGCAGGGACAGCTCGTCGCCGCGCGGCAGTTGATGAACCGCCTGACGCTGGAGAGCGAACGCGCCGCCAAGGGCCTGCCGGAACTCACCCCCGAAATCGTCGGCCCGCTGATCCGCGGCCTGACCATCGACAATGAGCGCCGCTCGGCCACGCGCTATCTCGGCGACGTCTCCATCGCCTTCAACCCGTCCGCCGTGCAGCAGCTCCTGCGCAGCTCCGGCCTGACCATGGTCAGCTCGCAGGCCCAGCCGCGAGTCGTCCTCGCCAGCGGCACCTTGTCTCGTGACGCCGAAGCGCAGCTGCGTAGCGGACGGTTCGCCCATGCCCTGACGCCGCTCGAACTGCCGCCCGGTGGCGACATCTACGCATTGGGCGGAGCCTATACCGCGCGAGATATGCAGCGGGTGTTGAACCTCTCCGGCGGTAACACGGCCCTGGTGATCGAGGGCGCGCCGGGAGCGTACCGGGCCTACGAGATCACCTTGGGCAGCCAAGGCCCCATGCAGTCCAACACCTACAGCTTTTCGTCGCTGGACGCGCTCGTGGCTCAGCTCGAGCGCGACTTCAAGCAGACGGCCGCCGTGCCGAGCGACAGCCAGGCGAGCCAGACCGTGTCCGTGCTCTACTCCTCCCTGAGCGAGTGGCAGCGCCTGCAGCAGGCCATCAACACCTCGGCGCAGGTCCGCGACGCGCGGCTCGACGCCGTGTCCAAGGACGGCGCGCTGATGACCATCACCTATGGCTCGCTCGACCGCCTGGCGGCCGAGATGCGCCAGAAGGGCGTGCGCGTGGAGCAGGACCCCAAGCTGGGCCTGGTCATCCGCCGCTAGGACGCCGGTGCGCGCCCCGCAGATCCCGCTGGACCTGACTCCGGCCCCGGATTTCACATTCGAGAACTACATCGAAGCGCCGTCCAATTCGGGCGCGCTGCGGGTCGTGCGCGCCTGGCCGGCCTGGCCCGCCGCCGCCATGCTGCTGCTGGGACCCGAAGGCACGGGCAAGACGCATCTCGGCGAAGCGTGGCTGGGCGTAAGCCACGGTGTGTTCCTCGACGACGCGCACACCCTTCCGGACGATGCGCTGTTCGGCTTCATCAACCGCGCATTGCGGGGCGAGATACCCGGCCTGCTCATGGCCAGCCGTGTCGCGCCGGACGATTGGGGGGTGCAGCTGCCCGATCTGCGCTCGCGGCTGAACTCCACGCCCAAGATACAGCTCGGCGAACCCGACGATGAAAGCCTCCGCCCGATCACGCGCGCACTGTTCGAGCGCCGCGGCCGCGTCGTGCCGGAGGATGTGGTGGACTATCTGCTGCGGCATTCCGACCGGAGCGTGCCGGCGCTGCGGCGCACAATCGCGATGATCGACGAGGCGGCGAGCAGCGCGAAGGCGGATGTGACCAAGGCGTTCGCGGCGAAGCAGCTGCGGGATGGATCTGTTCGAGTAGAAGGGCGCGCCTAGCGGCGCGGCTCTCTGGATTTGTCCCCTCTCCGACCTCGGTCGCTTCGCTCCCGAGGCCACCTCCCCCTCTGGGGAGGAACTGAGGAGGACGGTTATCTAAGAAAAATCCCTCCCCCGAGCAGGGGGAGGTGGGTTTGCGAAGCGGAGCGAGCAAAGTCGG
>JAHDEU010000041.1 GCA_020628635.1 Hellea sp.
AAAGCCCCGCCGGGTGGGATGTGGTTTCGTTCTATTGTGTTCTGCGCCTACCCCGTTAAATCCGCGCACATATCAGCCCACGCGCATGAGGGCACGGCCTACCGACGATAGATGACTGGAGCGTCCTTCATGGAACGGATCAACCTCGACAATTACGACACGGACAAGGGCCACAACTACATCAAGTTCTACGAGGCTTTTTTCTACCCCTATCGGTTCAGCACCGTGTCGGTGCTGGAACTCGGCATGCACCGGGGCGGATCCATGCGGATCTGGCGCGACTATTTTCCCCATGGCAAGATTTTCGGCGTGGACATCAACCCGGTCGACATCCCCGACGACCACCGCATCTTCACCTACCAGGGCGACGCGACGAACCGGGCGTTTCTCGACAGCATATACAAGGACCACAATGTGGCGTTGTTCGACCTGATCATCGACGATGCCAGCCATATGGGTCACGACGCGCGCAAATCCTTCGAAATGCTGTTCCGCGACCATCTTGCGCCCGGCGGGCTCTATGTGGTCGAGGATTGGGGCACGGGTTACATGCCCGACTGGCCGGACGGCGCGCGCTACGGCGAATATGACGTGTCGCACCAGCAAGCCGAAGGGCTGAAAAGCAAGCTCATGCGCAGAAAGCCCGACACCCCCGCTTCACCCTCCGCGGGTCACGGCGCGGGCATGGTCGGCTTCGTCAAATCGCTGGTCGATCATGTCGGCGGACCCGACATCCGCGCCTGGGGCGGCGACATAGAGGATTGGGGGATCGAATACGTGACCTATACGCCCGGACTCGTGTTTATGAAAAAACGCGCCGGTTAGACATGGGCCGGCCGCCGACGAGCCCCACCGCTCAGCAAGAACCGAACCGGGGGCCGGCGCACTCGCCAAAGCGCCGAGTGCTCGAAGCCGGATTGGCGATCTACAAGAAGCTCGGTCTTCCCGAGGGCCTGCGCCACAGCATCAACCAGAAGCTGGACCGGTTCGCGCCCACGCTCGCGCATGATGTCAGACGCGCCGCCGGTGTGGTCATGCTCCCGGACGACGCCCTGCACGAGATACCCTTGCGCTACACGCTCGAGGGCTTTCCCACGGCCTGGCAACAGGTGCTTGAGGCTGTGCGCGACCGCGCGGGCGGACATGCCGTCACGCACATCGTGGCCCTGCCCTTTTTCGGCCGCGGCGGCGCGCAGAAGGTGGCCGCCGCTCTGGCGCGCAGCCTTGCCCGCCAGAGCGGCGGAGCGGTGATCCTGATGGCGACCGACAGCGTGCGCGGCGACGCACCGGAGTTCGGGCGCGAGTCCCGTGTCTGCGTGCTCGACCTGCCCTCGCTTGCGCCCGGTGCGTCGCTCATTCAGCGCGAGGCCTTCATCACCGCGCTCGTGTTCCACTTCGCCCCGCACCGTCTGCACAACGTCAACAGCGAAACCGTGTGGTCGTTGTTCGGACGCGCGGGCGATGTGCTGGGCGAGCAGGCCCGGCTGTCCGCATCCATCTTCGCCTACCAGTTCGACCAGGACGGCCGCGAAACCCGGGGCTATGCGGCGAAGTTCCTGCCGGTCGGGCTGGAGGTTTGCGACGCGGTCCTGACGGACAATCAGCGCTTTGCCGACATGGCGGCCGAGCGGCTGGATCTGTCGGACGCGGAAAAGTCCCGCATCCACGTCATCTACAACAGTGTGGACGCACCCCAGCGGCAGAACCCTCGACAAACGGGCCCCCACCACACGAGCCCCGACCAAACGGGCTCCGAGCAGCGGCGTCCCGAAGAGCGCGGCGGCAGCGACGCGGCGCGCGTGGTGTGGGCCGGACGGCTCGATGCCGACAAGCGCTTCGGCCAGCTGGTGTCCGTGGCAGAACGGATGCCGGACACGGAATTCCATGTCTATGGCGAGCGGGTGCTGGCCGACACGCCAGCGGACCCGCTCTACAGCGCGCCGGGCAACGTCCGCTACCAGGGTCCCTTCACCCCGGCCGACGTGGCGGGCTTCGGGCGCTACGGCGCGCTGGTCTTCACCAGCAATTGGGAAGGCCTGCCCAATCTCCTGCTCGAAGCGGGCGCGGCGGGTGTCCCGGTCGTGGCGCCGCGTGTCGGCGGCATTGGCGAGCTGGTCACGCCCGACACCGGCTATCCCCTGGCGGAGACGGCCGGTGCGGACGACTACGCGGCCGCATTGCGCGACGCCCTCGCACAACCCACTGCTGCGCGCCGGCGGGCGAAAGCGCTGCAGCGCCTCATAGCAAGGCGGCACAGCAGGGCGAGTTTCGACGCCGCGCTGGCCGCCGTTCCGGATCTGGTCGGCGGCCCGGCCGCGCGGGCGCGCACCGACCGGGCGCAAGGCGAGAGCCGTCATCCGCTCGTCAGCGTGATCATCCCCTACTATTCGCATGGCCGCTATCTCCTGCCGGCGGTGCAATCCGCGCGGGCGGCCTACCGCGGCCCGCTCGACATCATCGTGGTCGATGACGGCAGCCCGGAGGCACGCGCCGACCAGTACCTTGCCCACCTCCAGCACATGGAGCCCGGCCTGAGCGTGGTGCGGCAGGAAAACCGTGGCCTCGCCGGGGCGCGCAATACCGGCCTCGACCATGCGCGAGGCGAATACGTCCAGTTCCTCGACTCCGATGACCTTCTCGCGCCGTCCAAGATCGACCGGCAGGTCGCGCATTTCCGCGACATGCCCGATCTCGACGTCAGCGCCTGCGACTACATTCTGTGGGATACCGAGACCGACCGCATGCGCGGGGACGGCGACCCGGTCGGGCGCATGGCGCTGAGCCTGCACAATTTCCTGTACTATTGGGAGCGCGGATTGAGCGTGCCGATCCACTGCGCCTTGCTGCGCCGCGACGCCGTAGGCGAGCAGCGGTTCGAAACCACGCTGAGGGCGAAGGAGGATTGGGCATTCTGGTGCACGCTGGCCGCGCGCGGCGCGCGGTTCGCGCACACGCCGGTCATCGGAGCGCTCTACAGGCTGCATGGCGGCAACATGACGCGAGCGGACACGCAGGCCATGGCCGACAACTTCCTGCTGGCCGTGGAGGTCATCGCCGACCAGCTGCCCGGTAGCGAGGTCGAGCCTTTCCGCCGCGCCTCCCACGCCTGGGCCAGGCTGTCCTATGGCGGTCTGAAGAGGGCGGCGGCATGAGCGCGCCGCTGATCTCTGTGGTGGTTCCCGTCTACAACCATGCCGGCTATCTGCGCGGCTGTTTCGACAGTGTGCTGGACCAGCGCGGCGGGCCGTCCACCGAACTGGTCATCGTCGACGATGCCTCGCCCGATCCCGCCGTCGCAACCCTGTTGGACGACTATGCGGACCGCCCCGGCGTCACCGTGCTGCGCCGCGACACCAATCGCGGCATATCCCAAACCCAGAGCGAGGGCATCCATGCCGCGCGCGGGCAGTATGTCGCTTATCTGGATTGCGACGACCAGCTGGCGCCCGGCGCGTTGTCACGCGTGGCCGACGCACTGGGCGGCGCGCCGGGCACGGATTACCTGTTCACCGACCGCGCGGACATTTCGGAAACCGGCAAAACCCTCCGCGTGGCGCGGTTCGGCGGCTATCCCCATATACCGCCCGACACGCCGATCGGGGACGCCTTGCTGGACGGCATGGTGGCGTCCCACCTGAAATGCATTCGCACCAGCCTGGCGCGCGAGCATGACCGACCCGACACGCCCTATTCCGGGGTCCAGGACTGGGAGCTCGCGCTGTCCCTGCTGCGGGCGGGCGCCGACTTCCTGTATCTGCCCGAGCCGCTCTACCGCCACAGGATCCATGGCGGCTCCGTGACATCGAGCCTGCGCCAGCAGCAATTCCACAAGAGCGCCGAGTTGCAGCGCATGGCCCTCCTCCACCGCTTCCGAAACGCGTTGGCAAAGCCCGGGCTGGACGCAACCGCGAGCGAGACCGGCGCGCAGATGTTCTGGATCGAAGGGACCGCCGGGCATGGCGATCTGGTGCGCCTCAAGGCGGCCTGGGGCCGGGGCGAGAGTTGCGGCTTCCGCTCCGGCAGCCTGCTGGACCTGCCGACGCGGGACTTCCTCGCCGTTTACAACGCCTATTTCGACCGCATCGACCTAGCCGATCCCCGCGACCCGTTCCGCCTGATGGGGCATCTGTGGGATCCGCGCATCCTGGTGGAGACCCGCCGCGGGGGGCTGGGAAACCGCAACAGCGCTCCGGCTGTCGCAAACTCACCCGCCTGATACATTCCTCACTTGGCGACCCCGCGGCCCTGCGCTAGGGCACGCCGCGCAACGCTGACCTCACCCACATACCTTGAACCACTCATCACGGGATTCGACTGTGAGCCCCTTTCTCGCTTTTTTCCGCATGTGGCGTGTCTGGTTCATCCAGGGCAACCAGGATATCCGCCTGCGCTACAAGCGCTCCATTCTGGGACCCTTCTGGATCAGCGCTTCGCTGGCCTCGCTGATCATAGGCCTGGCGTTTCTGTACTCCGAGATCTTCCAGCAGGATGTGCGCTCCTATGCCGTGTTCCTGGCCGGCGGGCTGATCGCGTGGAACTTCATCAATGCGACCATTGCCGAGGGCGCGACCATGGTGATCGACTACGCATCCGACATGCGCGGCGCGCGCATGCCATTGTCCGTGCTGGCGGGCCGGGTCGCCTACCGCAACATGACGATCCTGGGCCACAACATGGTGGTGGGCATCGCGACGGTCTATCTGTGCGGCTTCACGCTGACACCGCGCTTTTTCCTGATCATTCCCGGTCTCATCGTGCTGTGGGTGTTCGCCATGGCGGCGGGCATCGCGCTCGCGCCGATCTGCGCGCGCTACCGCGACCTGCCGGAGATCGTGCGCAACTTCCTGCAGCTGATGTTCTTCCTGACGCCGATCTTCTGGCTGCCGAGCCAGGCCGGACGGCGGACCCTGTTCGTGGAAGGCAATCCGTTCAACGCCCTGATCGATCTGGTGCGCGCGCCGCTGATCAATTCGGACTATTCCAACGGCTTCGTCACCACCCTGTCGATCACCATGGCGGTCACTATCGCGCTCGCGATATTCTCCTACCTGTCGACCCGTCGCAAACTCTATAACTGGCTGTAGTCATGGTCCACATCCACGCCGACAACATCAATTACAGCTACCCGATCTTCGACAAGCGCCGCTCCATCAAGGTCAGCGTGATGAAGACCATGGTGGGCGGCAACATCCGCCAGAAAAACGGCAAGACGGTCGTGCAGGCCGTGCGCGATGTCAGCTTCGACCTCGCGCCTGGCGACCGTTTCGGCCTGCTGGGCCATAATGGATCTGGCAAGACGACCATGCTGCGCCTGCTTGCCGGGCTGATCCTGCCCGACACGGGAAAACTGGACGTGCAGGGCCGCATCGTGTCGCTCATCACGCGCGGCACGGGCATCAACGAGGATCTGACCGGTGCGGACAATATCGAGCTGCCCTTGCGCATTCTGGGCGCGACCGATGCCGAAGTCGCGCGCGCCAAGGTCGAGATTCCGGAGTTCATCCAGCTGGGTGACTTCATGCAGCTGCCCGTGCGGACCTATTCGGAAGGCATGAAAGCGCGGCTGACTTTCGGCATCTGCACTTTCCTGCGCGGCGACATCATCCTGCTCGACGAATGGCTGTCCACGGGCGACAAGGACTTCATTGCCAAGGCCAATGCCCGCATGGACGAGATCGTCAGTGAAACCGGGATCATGGTGATCGCTACCCACTCCACGGGGCTGGTGCGCAATGTCTGCAACAAGGTCGCGCTGATGGAAGGCGGGGAGATCAAGATGATCGGCACGCCGGACGAAGTGCTGGCCGTTTACGAAGACCCTTATGCCTGATCGCGCAGGCGGCGCGGGTGCCTAGGCGCTAGCGCGCCGCCGCACCGCGCAGCATCTTCGCAAGGTCCGCCAAGGCATTCTCCGCGCCCAGCTGCTTGTCCATGGCGGCGAGTGTTTTCGGTTCAGTCAGCCCAGCCGTCATCCGGGCCAGACCATCCGCATCATCGACCACCTCGAGCAGCCCTGCCGCATCCGGCCTGCCGTCCAGCAGGCGGCCGAAGCGTTCCACCAGCTCCGTTGCGCCAAGCGCGCGTGCATGCGCGGCGACGGGCACGCCCAGCGCCATCGCCTCGGCCAGAACGAGCGGGTTGCTGTCCGCGCGGCTGGACAGCAGGAGCGCACGGCTGCGCGCCAGGGCCGCCGCGACGCGGGACGTCCGCCCCGTGGCGTAGAGGTTGGGCGGCCGCTCTGCCAGGGCGGCAGCGACGGCCGGGTGGTCGTCCAAGCCCTCCTGCAACGCGCCGATCCACACAAAGGGCTGGTCCGGGCGCTGCCGCGCGGCGGCGATGAACAGATCGACGCCCTTGTCGTGGGTCGGCGCGCCGCACATCGCAAAGGGCGCGCTGTTCCAGTCCAGCGCATCTCCAAGGCCGTTGCGGGCGGCGGGCGGAGCCAGCGCGGCGGCCTCCCTCAGGGCGTTCACATCGATCACGGAAGGCACGATGAGTTCCGGCGTGCTGGTGCTCTTCAGCCGCCGCCGCGCATCGCGCAGGTTCTGTTCGCTCGGCCCGACCAGCCCGGAGAGTTTCGGGCTGAACGCCTGCGGGATGCGGCCCGCGCGCGTTAGCTCCGCCATGAGCGGGGCGAGTTCGTGGACATGCAACACCACGGGAATGTCCAGCAGTTCGGCCGCCTCGCACCATTCCGCGCAGGCCAGCGAGTGGACATAGAGCGCGTCCGGCGGCGCGGCGGACAGCGCCGTCACGGCGCGGTGCAGGGCGTCGCGGTAGCCGATATGCGGCCGGTGCGGCCCGGACTGCGTGACGCGCACCGGGCCGATCGCGGCCGCCATGTCCCGCAATCGGCCGCCTTCTTTGGCAAAGACGGAAAAATCCAGCCCGTGGCGGCGCGCCAATATATCAGCCAGGCGCAAGGCGGCGATCGGCGCGCCCGTGCGTTCCAGGGCATGGACGACCAGCCCGATCTGCGGGGCGGTGCGGGCTATGGCAGCGTCCACGTCACGCGATCAGCGCGCCGCGGGCCAGCGTGTCCTGCCAGCGCCAATGGTCCGCGCACATGGCGTCCAGATCGCGTTCGGCCCGCCAGCCGAGCACAGCCGCCGCGTGCTCCGGATCGGCGTAGCAGCTGGCCACGTCGCCCGGGCGGCGGTCCACGATCGTGTAGGGCAGGTCCTTGCCCGCCGCCTTGCCAAAGGCCGTCAGCATGTCGAGCACGCTGTAGCCCTGCCCCGTGCCCAGATTGATGGCGGTGCAGCCCGTCTTCGCGTCGATCAGCTCGAGCGCGGCGAGATGGCCCTCGGCCAGGTCCATGACGTGGATGTAGTCGCGCACGCCCGTGCCGTCCGGCGTGTCGTAGTCGCCTCCATACACGTTGAGCGCCTCGCGCTGGCCTGCCGCGACCTGCGCGATATAGGGCACGAGATTGTTGGGAATACCGCGCGGGTTTTCCCCGATCTGCCCGGACGGGTGCGCGCCGCATGGGTTGAAATAGCGCAGCAGCGCGATGCGCATGCCGGGCCGCGCCTTGGAAAGATCGCGCAGCATGTCCTCGATCATCAGCTTGGACCGGCCATAGGGGTTGGTCGCGCTCAGGGGGTGGTCCTCGGTCAGGGGCAGGCGCTGCGGCTCGCCGTAAACCGTCGCCGAGCTGCTGAAGACCAGCCTGTCGACGCCTTCGGCCTCCATCGCTTCGAGCAGGGTGATCGCGCCCGCCACATTGTCCCGGTAGTAGCGCAGCGGCTCGGCGACAGACTCGCCCACGGCCTTGAGCCCGGCGAAGTGGATGACCGCGCCGCATCCATGGCTGGACAGCGCGCCCTGGACGGCGTCGCGGTCGTTGATGTCGGCTTGGACGAAGTCGAGCACGGCGCGTCCGGCCAGCTGCTCCACCCGGTTCAGCACCGACGCATCCGAGTTGGACAGATTGTCCAGCACGACCACGTCGCGGCCCGCGCTCAGCAGGCGCTCCACCGTATGCGACCCGATATAGCCCGCCCCGCCCGTGACCAGAATGGGTCTGTCTTGCTCTGCCATCTGTGTATTGTCCTGTTCTGCTCGGTCGGCTTGCCGCTAGCGCAGGGCGTTTTGCGCGGCGTCCATGATGCGGTCCTGGTCGGACGGCGAAAGATAGGCGTGCATGGGCAGGCTGACCACGCGTTCCGATGCGGTCTGCGTGGCGGGCAGACCCGTCGGGGCCACCGGGAAGTCGCGATAGGCCGAATGTCTGTGCGTCGGCAGCGGGTAGTAGCGCGCCGTCGGGATGCCGGCCTCGGTCATGGCGGCACAGAACGCCGCCGGGTCCGGCACTTCGATCGTGTATTGCGCCCAGGTCGAGGTCCCGCCTTCGATGACGTCCGGCACCCGGCTCACGACATTGCGAAGCCCGTCTCGGTACCGCGCCGCCACCCGGTTGCGGGCCTCGATCTCGTCGGCGAACACGGCGAGCTTGGGCAGCAGGATCGCCGCCTGCATGGTGTCGAGCCTGGAATTGATGCCGATATGGTCGCTGTCATAGGGTGCTTCGCCGCGGCCGTGGAAACGCAGCGAGCGCAGCTTGGCGTCCAGCGCCGCATCGTTGGTCAGCGTCGCCCCGCCGTCGCCATATGCGCCCAGCGGCTTGGCCGGAAAGAAGCTGGTCGTCTGCACATCGGTCCAGTGCAGCGGGTGATGGCCGTGCAGGGTCGCGCCGAAGCCCTGCGCGCTGTCGGCGATGAAGTGGAGCCCGGCCTCGCGCACGATTGGCGCGATGGCGGGATAGTCCGCGCACTGGCCGAACAGATCCACCGCGATCACGGCGCGGGGCGTCAGCTTGCCCTCGGTCCGCACGGCATGGATCGCGGCGGCGAGGCTGTCCGCGCTCATATTGTAGGTGTCGCGCTCGATGTCGACGAAGACCGGCGTTGCGCCCAGCAGGGCGACGACCTCGGCCGTGGCGCAATAGGTGAAGGACGGGCAGAACACCGCATCGCCCGGCCCCACGCCCCACGCCATGAGCGGCAGGGAGATCGCGTCCGTGCCATTGGCGCAGGACACGGCGTGGCGGGCATCCGCAAACCGGGCCAGCTCGGTTTCGAACTGCGCGACTTCCGGCCCCAGAATGTAGCGGCCATGGGCCAGCACGGCGGCGATGCCCGCGTCGATCTCGGCGCGCAGGCGCGTCTGCTGGGCATGGAGGTCGATGAACTGCATGGCTACCTGGGGCAATAGTCGCGGGCCGCGCCGGGTGGCGACCTGTGGGGCGTCCTACAGAACGCCGTTGCGGGATTCAACGACCGCTCTGCGTTGTGGTCCCGGCCGCTCAGCGCCCATGATATTGTCTGAACCATTGCACGAAATCGTCCATGCCCTCCTGGATGGCGGTTTCCGGACGGTAGCCCGTCAGCCGCTGGAGCAGCTGGGCGTCCGCCCATGTCGCGGGCACGTCGCCCGGCTGCATGTCCATGTAGTTGCGCTTCGCCTTCACTCCGAGGCTCGTCTCTATCGCGTCGATCATGTCGAGCAGCCGCACCTTGGTGGAGTTGCCGATGTTGACCACGCGGTATGGCGCGACGGGCGACAGGCTGTCGCCCGGCACGGGGTCGGTGCGTTTGCCGGGGTGCGCGGGTACGGCGCCCAGCAGCAGGCGGATGCCCTTCACCAGGTCGCTGACATGGGTGAAATCGCGGTACATGTCGCCGTGATTGTAGATGTCGATCGCGCGGCCATCCAGGATCGCGTCCACGAATTTGTAAAAAGCGAGGTCCGGCCGGCCCCAGCGGCCATACACCGTGAAAAAGCGGAACATGGTCGTGGGCAGGTCGTAGAGATGGGCATAGGCATGGGCCATGCTCTCATTGGCCTTCTTGGTCGCCGCATAGATGGTCAGCGGGTGGTCGGCAGTGTCGGTTTCCGCAAAGGGCATGCTCTCATTGGCGCCGTAAACCGACGAGGTGGACGCCATCAGCAGGTGATCGACCGCGTGGCGCCGCGCCGCCTCCATGACGTTGAACGTGCCGACCACATTGGCATCCACATAGGCGCGCGGGTTTTCCAGGCTGTAGCGCACGCCGGCCTGGGCCGCGAGGTGGACGATGATGTCGGGACGGAAGCCGTCGATCGCGCCGTCCAGCGCGTCCCGGTCCTCCAGCATGGCTTCGGTCGCCGCAAAGGAGCCGCTCCGCTCGCGCAGCATGTCGTGCCGTTTGCGCTTCAGCGACACGTCGTAGTAATCCGTCATGCCGTCATAGCCCGCGACGTCGAAGCCATGGTCGAGAAGGTCGCGGGCAAG
>JAHDEU010000042.1 GCA_020628635.1 Hellea sp.
TTCATGCCCGTGCTCCAGCTGTCCAGCCCGGCGCGCTTGACCTCCACCTCCACGGCCTGTCCGCCGGGCACGCCGGCATCCGCCACCATGCGGCGCTCGTAATCTTCGCCGAACACGCCCGCGCGCTCGAAGTCCATGGGCGAGATACGGCGCGGCCGTCCAGGCAGCTTCGCCACCAGCGCATCGACATCACGCTGCAAGGCAGGCGGGAGCGCACCGACCGACCCGGCCTCCACGACGAGCGGCGCGCCGAGCGTGTTGGGCGCACGCCCAGCCCCCGGCATGTCGGCACCATCGAACGACGCCTGTCCCATGTTCATCAGGAATACCGGACCCAGCTCGATCGTCTGCTTGCCCGTGGCGAGATGGACGGATGCGCCGATCTCCTCCTGCCGGTAGGCGCGCGGCAGCCGGGCATGGACGAAATATTGCGCCCACTCTCCGGTGACCTCGGCTTCGGTCGTGGCGAACGTCTCGTAGTCCCCGCCCTGCCTTTGCAGGTGCAACGGCATTGAAACGGTCTCCGTGCCGCGCGGCCGCTTTGGAGCACGCGCCCAAACTGCCGCCAGCAGTACGTCGCCGGCCTGTGTCGGCAGGCCGGTCTTGGCATTCGCACCGATGTCCCAGGCGTTCTCGCCCGGCCCCGCCACCTTGACACGGCGAACCGCCTCTCCGGGGACGTCCGCATCATTGCGCGACGTGACCTCGGCCCCGTAGATCTCCCAGCTCTCCACGCTCGGCTCCGCGATCAGCTTGGACGGCGCAGGCAGCAATTTGTAGATTCGCACGGCCTCGCGCTCGAGCGCCTTGTCCGGGTCGGCATGAGCCGGCGCTGACAGCGCTGTCAGACAGAGAGCTGCGCAAAGGGCGAGGTAGCGGATCATGGTGCGTCCTGGGTCTGGTGTAGCGTCGCGCCCGGTCCGGTGCGGCTAGAGCGAGTAGCCGCGAACGGTCTTCAAGCTGGTAGCCACGCTGTCGCGCAGCGGCGCAGGCGGCGCGTCGTGCTCCGTGATGAGATACTCCATGCCGGATACGTCGGACATCGACAGCCACTGCTCGAAGGGCAGGTCGCCCTCGCCCACATTGACCATCAGCCCCTTGTGGATTTCGTCGAAGTCGAGCGCGTTCGGGCCGTTGCGGTCGAAGCTGTCCAGCATGGCCGTGTTCATGTCCTTGATGTGGCACAGCTTGAACCGGCCCGGATGGGCCCGGAACAGCGCGGGCACGTCCTGGCGGCCCAGCGCGCTCCAGAACAGGTCGAGCTCGAACCAGACCTTGTCCGGGTCCGTCTCCTCCAGGTAGATTGCCATGCCATTGCGCGGACCGTCGATGGGCCAGAATTCGAAATGGTGGTTATGATAGGCAAAGCGCAGCCCGTTATCGAGCATGGCCTGGCCGACCATGTTGAAGCGCTCGGCCATCTCCGTGTAGCCCGCCGTGGTGCGTAGCTCATCCGGCGTCCATGACAAGATCGCGTATTCCGCGCCGAGCTGCTTGGCCTTGTCGGCCATGACCTGTGGGTCGCCCCGAAACAGATCCGTTCCCACATGGGTCGCCGCGACGGGCAGGTCCGCATCCTTCAGCGCGGAAAGCAATTCGTCCATGGAGATGCGCGTGAAGTCGCGGTCATTGGTTTCCACGAAGTCGTAGCCCACATCCTTGAGCATGCGCAGCGCCGCACCCGTATCCTCGGTCATGGCATCGCGGATGGTGTAGGTCTGGATGCCGACGCGCGGCTGTCCCGCCTTGCGCTTGTAGCTGACTGCATCGCTCATGGCCTGTTTGGCGTCGCCATCGCCCGAACATGCAGCCAAGAGGAGCGCGCTCGCCCCGCCCCACAAAGCGTCTCGACGTGTCAGCATTACAGCACTCCTTGTTCGATGAGATCGGCCGCGTGGTTCGCCGCGCGCGCCGACAGGGCCATGTATGTTATGGACGGGTTCTGCACGGCGGAGCTCGTCATGGCCGAGCCGTCCGTGATGAAGAGATTGGCCACGTCGTGGCACTGGTTCCACTTGTTCAGCACCGACGTCTTCGGGTCTCGCCCCATGCGCATCGTGCCCATTTCGTGGATGCGGTTGCCGGGCGTCGATGGCTCGACGGGCGAGACATAGATGTCGGACACGCCGGCCCGCTTGAACATCTCCACGCCTTCCGCCGAGGCCGCCTCCAGCAGCGCGACCTCATTTGCGCGGTGGGTCTGGTCCAGCTCCGGCGCGGGCAGGCCCCACGCATCGGTCAGGCTCTTGTGACGGCGCACGCGGTTATCAGCGTAGGGCAGCACTTCGGCATAGGGGTCGAGCGTGATGTTCCACTCGCCTGGCGTCCGGTTGGCCGCCTTGAACGCCTGCCCCACGCCCGGCCGGTCGCCCGTCCAGCGCGAGCGGTCGGTATAGACCTGATAGGCAAAGCCCCGGTCGAATGGCCGGTCGTCATTGTCGAGATTGACGTAGCGCGGGATGTAGCCGACCGTCGGGCGGCGACCGAAATAGTGCCCGTCCAAGCCGCGTATCTTGCCCGTCACACGCGCGCCCGCGACATGGTCCATGAGGTTGCGCCCGACCTGGTCCGAGCTGTTGGCCAGCCCGTTCGGCATGGCCTCGCTCTCCGAATTCAGCAGGATCATGGTGGAGTTGATCGTCGAGGCGTTCAGGAAGACCACCTTGGCCGTGTAGGTCTTCGCTGCCTTGGTCTTCGCATCGATCACCCGCACACCCGTCGCCCGCTTTGTCTCTGGGTCATAGGTGATGGAGTGGACGATGCTGTCGGGCTTGAGCGTGAGGTTGCCCGTGTTGCGCGCGGCGGGCAGCGTCGCGGAGTTGGAGCTGAAATAGGCGCCGAATGAACAGCCCCGGAAGCACTTGTTGCGCGCCTGGCAGTCCCCTCGCCCGAGATCGGTCTGTGCCTTGGCGGCCTTGGACAGGTTTGCGACGGGCGCGATGATGAAGTCCCGTTCCGGATAGTTGGCCTTCAGCTTGTCCTTGAACCACAGCTCGCCGTGATTCATCTCGAATGGCGGCAGGTATTTGCCAGCCGGTATCTGCGGGATGTCGTGAGCTTCGCCCGACACGCCGACGAACTCCTCGACAATGTCGTACCATGGCTCCAGATCGGCGTAGCGGATCGGCCAGTCGACGCCGTGGCCGTCGCGTTTGTTCGCCTCGAAATCATAGTCGGAAAAGCGAAAGCTCATCCGGGCCCAGAGCAGGCTCCGCCCTCCGACGTGGTAGCCGCGCAGCCATTGATACTCGGTGCCGGGCGCGGTGGCGAAGGGATGGTCGCTGTCCTTCACCCAGAGGTGTTTGGTGCTGTCGAAGAACACATAGACGTCCTTCTGCACGCCGTAATGGGCGGCCGCCTCGATGGGCTTGGGCATGTCGAGATGCTCATACTCCCACGGGTCCTTCATGTCCGTGTAGTCTTTCGCGGGATCGATATCGGGGCCGCGTTCCAGCACCAGCGTCTTCAGCCCGCGCTCGCACAACTCCTTCGCCGCCCAACCGCCGGAAATGCCCGACCCGATCACGATTGCGTCGAAGTCGGCCATCAGATCACGCCCTCCTTCAACAGCTCCGCCGCATGGTTCGCCGCGCGCGCCGAAAACGCCATATAGGTCAGGGACGGGTTCTGGCAGGCGGAGCTGGCCATGAAGCTGCCGTCCGTCGCGAACAGATTCGGCACGTCATGGCTCTGGTTCCAGCGGTTGAGAACGGACGTCGTGGGGTCGGCACCCATCCGGCAGGTGCCCATCTCGTGTATGCCGTCGCCGGGTGCATAGGGCATGAGGTCGGGCGTGTTGTTGGACCAGATGTCCGTCGCGCCCGCCACCTCCAGCATCTCCACAGCATCCCGCGCGGCCTGCCGGACGGACATGATCTCATTCTCGGAATTCTTCACGTCCAGTACCGGGACCGGGGATCCCCATTTGTCGCGGCGCGTCGCGTGCGGGCGGACGTGGTTTTCAAAGCGGGGCAGCATTTCGGAGAAGCTGACGAGGAACGCGCTATAGGCCCCCGGCTGGCGCACCCGGTCCTTGAATGCGGAGCCGATCCCGGCCTGGTCGATGCGCCCGCGCCATGACGTGCGCGTCACCTGCCCCTGATAGCCATAGCCGCGCAGATATCCGTCGCCCGGCTCCAGATGGTTGCGGTAGCGCGGAATGTAGAAACCGTTGGGACGGCGGCCATAGTGGTGAATATCCTCGAACCCCGCGAGCACACCGCCCGCCAACGCCTTGCCCGCATGGCCGTGCAGATTGCGTCCGACATGGCCGGAACTGTTCGCCAGACCGTTCGGCATGGTGTCCGACTTCGAGTTGAGCAGGATCAGCGCCGTGTTGATTGTGGACGCATTCAGGAAGATGGCGCGTCCGGTGACTTCGACAGGCTCCCTGGTTCGCGTGTTCACGCCGCGCACGCCGGTCGCGCGGTTCGTCTCCGGATCATAGACAACCTCGTGGACCGCCGTATCCGCCATCAGCGTCAGATTGCCCGTCTTCTCCGCCGCCGGGAGCGTCGCGGAGTTGGAGCTGAAATAGGCGCCGAATGAACAGCCCCGGAAGCAGTGATTGCGCGCCTGGCACTGGCCGCGTCCGAGGGCGAGCTGCTCCTCGGTCGGCTGGGTCAGGTTCGCGGCGCGGCCGATGATGACCTTGCGCGTCGGCCAGCGCTCTTCGACCTTCGCCTTGAAGTAGAGCTCTCCCGCCGTCATCGCGTGCGGCGGCTGATAGACCCCGCCACTGGGCAGCACTTCGATGCCGTCATCATTGCCCGACACGCCGATGAAGCTCTCGACCTTGTCATACCAGGGCGACAGATCGGCATAGCGGACCGGCCAGTCCGGCGCGACGCCGTCCTTTGCATTGGCCGCGAAATCGATCTCGCTCATGCGGTAGGATTGGCGCGCCCACATGATCGAGCGACCGCCGACATGGTAGCCCCTGCGCCACGCATAATCCGTGCCCTCGGCGGTCTCGTAGGGATGATCGATCTCGTCCGCCCAGAACTGCTTGGTATAGCTGTGGAAGGCATAGTAATCCGCCATGACGGGATAGCGCTCGCGCAGGGCGGGACCCGTCATGTTCAGATGCTCCATCTGCCACGGGTCCATCATGTCGGTGTAGTCTTCCACCGGATCGAGCTCCCGTCCGCGCTCGATCACGCAGACCTTGAAGCCCTGCTCGCACAGCTCCTTGGCGACCCAGCCGCCGGACATGCCGGAGCCGACGACGATGACATCGAAATCCGCCATCAGATCACCCCGTCGCGCAAGAGGTCCGCCGCGTGGTTCGCGGCGCGGGCCGAAAACGCCATATAGGTCAGCGACGGGTTCTGGCAGGCCGAACTCGTCATGAAGCTGCCATCCGTGCAGAACAGGTTGGGAATGTCGTGGCTCTGGTTCCAGCGGTTGAGTGGGGCCTCCGACGGATCATCGCCCATGCGGATCGTACCCATCTCGTGGATGCCGTTGCCGGGCGCGGAGAGGTAGGCCTCGGTGATCTTGCCCTTGTTGGACGCCAGAACCGTCGCGCCCGCGGCCTCCACCATGTCATGCGCATCGGCGGCCGCCTGAGCGACGGCGTTGATCTCGTTATCGGTCCAACGGCAATCCATGACCGGGATGGGGAAGCCCCATTTGTCGGTCTTCGTCTCGTGCAGGCGGACATGGTTTTCGTAGCGCGGCATGGTCTCGCCGAAGCTGCCGATCCAGATGTTCCAACGTCCCGGCTTGCGCACGCGCGCCTTGTAGTCCGCGCCGATGCCGACCTTGTCGATCTTGCCGCCCCAGCCCGACCGATGCGCTCCGCCCTGGAAGCCATAGCCGCGCAGATAGCCGTCGCCGGGCTCCGTGTGGTTTCGGTAGCGCGGGATGTAGAAGCCGTTGGGGCGCCGGCCGTAATGATGGAATTCCTGCAGCCCGTCATAGACGCCGTTCGCATAACCCCCGCCGACATGGCCGATCAGGTTGTGCCCGACATGGCCGGAGCTGTTGGCCAGTCCTTTTGGATTGTCCGCGTCCGCGCTGTTGAGCAGGATCATCGCGCTGGGAATGGCCGAAGCGTTCAGAAACACCGCGCGCCCCGTGATCTCCACTGGCGCTTTGGTCTTGGTGTCGACGCCGCGAATGCCGGTGACGCGATTGGTCGCCCTGTCATGCGACAGCTTGTGCACGGCGACATCGGTCACGATCGTCAGATTGCCCGTGCGCTCCGCGGCTGGGAGCGTCGCTGACACGGCGCTGAAATAGGCTCCGAAAGAGCAACCACGAAAGCAATGGTCCCTCGCTTGGCAGGTGCCGCGGCCGAGCGCGAGTTGCTCCTCGGTCGGCTGCGTCAGGTTGGCCGTCCGGCCGATGATCATCTGCCGCGTCGGCCACTTCGCCTCGATGGCGGACTTCATGTGCTTCTCAAGCGCCGTCATTTCGTGGGGTGGTTGGAACACGCCGCCATGCGGCAGCACTTCGACGTCGTCAGTATTGTCGCCCGACACGCCTGCAAAGCGCTCTGCATGGTCGTACCACGGCGCCATCTCCGCATAGTCCACGGGCCACGGCGTGCCGAACCCATCGACCGCGTTGGCCTTGAAGTCGATCTCGCTCATCCGGTAGCTCTGGCGCGCCCACATGATGGACCGCCCGCCCAGATGATGCCCGCGCCGCCATTTGTAGCGCGTGCCCGGAGCGACCTCGTAGGGGTGCTCGGTGTCCTTCACCCAGAACTGCTTTGTGTAGCTGTGGAAGGCATAGACCTCGGACTGGATGGGATAGTCTTCGTAAGTGTCCGGCCCCTTCATGTTGAGGTGTTCCATCTGCCACGGATCGACCATGTCGGTGTAGTCCGTCTCCGGCTTGATCTCGCGGCCGCGCTCCACGACGCAGACCTTGAAGCCGCGCTCGCACAGCTCCTTGGCGACCCAGCCGCCGGACATGCCGGAGCCGACGACGACGACGTCGAAGTCGGGCATCAGATGACGCCGTCTTTCATCAGCTTGCCCGCATGGTCGGCCGCGCGCGCGGAGAACGCCATGTAGGACAATGACGGGTTCTGGCAGCCTGCGCTGGTCATGAAGCTGCCGTCGGAGATGAACAGGTTGGGGATGTCGTGGCTCTGGTTGAAACCGTTGAGCACGCTCGTCGCTGGGTCGCGGCCCATGCGCGCCGTGCCCATTTCGTGGATGCCGTCGCCGGGTGCGCTCGGCATGGCGGTGTCGGGATCGTCGCCGCGGATGAGGTCCATGCCCGCCGCCGCCATCATGGCGCGCGTGTCGCGCGTGGCCTGGCGGACCATGTTGATCTCGTTATCAGAATGCTTGGCGTCGATGATCGGCACGGGGAAGCCCCAGCGGTCGGTCTTCGTCTTGTGCGGCCGCACATGGTTGGAAAAGCGCGGCAGGATCTCGCCGAAGGCCACGACACCGAACCACCACTCGCCCGGCTCGCGGAAGCCCGCCTTGTAGTCAGACCCGACCCCGCCCCGGTCCACGCGGCCCGACCAGCTGTTGCGGTAGATGCGGCCCTGATAGCCATAGCCGCGCGAGAAGCCCTCGCCCTCCTCCGTGTGGTTGCGGAAACGCGGAATGTAGAAGCCGTTCGGTCGGCGGCCGTAATAGTGGCTCTGCAGGCTGGCGGGCATGCGCCCATAGCCGCGCGCGCCGCTGAAGTGATCCATCAGGTTGTGGCCGAGCTGGCCGGAGCTGTTGGCCAGGCCGTTCGGCGCATATTCAGTCGCGGAGTTCAGCAGGATAAGAGGCGAGACAATGGCCGAGGCGTTCAGGAACACCGCGTCGCCGGTGATGGTCACGCCTTCATTGGTCTTGACGTTGACGCCTTGCACGCCCGTCACGCGGTTGGTCGCCTCGTCGTGCAGAACCTTGTGCACGGCGACATCGGTGATGAGCGTCAGATTGCCCGTGCGTTCGGCCGCGGGAAGCGTCGCGGAATTGGCGCTGAAATAGGCGCCGAAGGAACAGCCGCGAAAGCAGTGGTCACGCGCCTGGCACTTGCCGCGACCCAGCGCGGTCTGCTCCTCGGTCGGCTGGGTCAGGTTCGCCGCGCGGCCCGGAATGACCTTGCGGCCGGGAAAACTGGCCTCGACGGCTGCCTTGAACTTTTCTTCGGCGATGGTGAAGTGGTGCGGCGGCTGGAAAACGCCGTCGGGCAGGATTTCCAGCCCTTCGGTCGAGCCGCTGATCCCGGCAAAGCGCTCCGCATGGTCGTACCACGGCGCGATGTCGGCATAGCGCACGGGCCAGTCGATCGCGAAATTCTCTCGCTTGTTCGCGGTGAAGTCGATCTCCGACATGCGGTAGGATTGGCGCGCCCACATGATCGAGCGCCCACCGACATGATGCCCGCGCCGCCATTTATAGTCCTGGCCTTCCGGCGTCTCGTAGGGGTGCTCCCCGTCCTTGACCCAGAACTGCTTGGTATAGCTGTGGAAGGCATAGACCTCCGACTGGATCGGGTAGTCGGCATAGGTGTCGGGGCCCTTCAGGTTCAGGTGCTCCATCTGCCACGGATCGACCATGTCGGTGTAGTCGGCCACTGGGTCGATGGGACGGCCGCGCTCGACCACGGCGACCTTGAAGCCGCGCTCGCACAGCTCCTTGGCCACCCATCCTCCGGACATGCCGGAGCCGACGACGACAAAGTCGAAATCCGCCACTCCTAGGTGGCCCAGGTCTTGGGATATTTGCTGATCGGGGCCTGCCCGATCCACTCACCGGGCACGGCCTCATAGGCCAGCTCCTGCGTCGCGCCGGGCTCGCTCATGTAATAGGCTGTCGCGACGGTCTTCTTCATGTCGCGGTAGAAGGTGTCCTCGATCTCGCCCGCATAGACCTTGGCGTCATAGGCGCCGAGCACGGCTTCGCGCTCTTCCGGTGACATGGCGAGAAACTTGGTCTCACCCGATAGCGTCTTGTAGACGCGCCGGATGCCCTCACGCCAATATTGGCGGAAGTTGTCGTCGCCCCATTCGGACGCCAGACCCTGGATGACGTCGGGCACGCCGGCCTCCACCGCGCCCGGCGTGTCCGTGCTGGGGATGATCGTGTCGGCCATCGCGCCGAGGGCCCGCATTTCGGAACCGGAAAAGAACTTGGTCGGCTTGGCATAGCCGAGCACGTCGAACTCCTGCACCGCTTCCGTCGCCGCGCTGCTCTGACCGCAGGCCGCGAGCGCGCCGGAGGCCGAGATGGCCAGCAGTCCCGTGAGCGCGCTGCGCCGGTTGATGTTCGCCTGTGTCAGGTTGAGCCTAGTCATGGGCCATGACCTCCCCGCCAGTGTCCTTGGTGATGCGGCCCCTCAGGACCCACATGATGCCGAAGCTCACCACCAGGATCAGCGGCAGCGCGACGAGCTGCGACAGCGCGCCCTGCCCGGCCGCGAGCTCCACCGCGTCTCCCGTCAGCCCGGTGTCCTCCGCCGTCTTGCGCGCGCTGTCGATCCAGCCGCCGATGACAGGGTTCCAGATGGTCAGGCCGAACATGCCGGCTGCGCCGACCAAGCTCATGCCGAGCGCGCCGGAGCGCGGAGCATACTCTGCCGTCACGCCGATCATGGTCGGCCAGAAATAGCAGACGCCGATCGCGAAGACGACGGCCGCCAGATAGACCATCGGGCCGGTGATCGTGGCGAGCATGAACAACCCGATGGATGTCACGACCGCGCCAAACAGCAGCACACCCAGCGGGTTCAGCGCGTGGATGACGGGTCCGGCGAAGAAGCGGCCCACCGCCATGATGCCGGTCACGAGACCGAGGATCAGCAGAGGCTGTGCGCCGGAAACCGACAGGATGCGCTCCACCCATTGCTGGGTGCCGAGCTCGGAGGCTGCGGTCAGGCTCATCAGCCCCATGAGAATGACGAGCAGGATGGCGTCCCGCGTGCTGCCCGTGATGTTCTTGACCAGCAAATAGGTCAGCACGAGCGCGACCGCGAGCGGTGCGACGAAGCCGCCGGGCAGGCCGGACACCAGCGCATTGGGCGTGCCGATCAGCACCAGCAGGGCGAAGACCGCCCCCATCAGCACCCAGGCCGGCGTGGACAGTGTCGCGCGATTTTCCTCCTGGCTCACATCCGGGAACTTGGTCGTGAAGATCATGAAGCCGTAGATGAGCGTCGGGATGATCATGATCGCGATTTGCGGCTGCCAGCCCGTATTCGCCTGCGTCATGAAGTAGGACACCAGCGCACCGATCACGATGCCGCCCGGGAACCAGACGTGGAAGCGGTTGAGCCACTTCGTCTTGTCGTCCTTGTACATCT
>JAHDEU010000043.1 GCA_020628635.1 Hellea sp.
ATCACGGTTGTAACCGGACCGCTATGCGAATGGACCCCGGGTCAAGCCCGGGGACGATTGGTGAGGGATACGCGAAACCTCCCTTTGTCGCTCACCCCGTGCCATGACACGAGGTCCAGCTGTCGGTTCGTGCCCAAGGGCAAACATTGCACAGGCCTTTGACCCGAGCATCGTGTCGTTACCCGGGGTCAGCGACGGGGCGGGGTGGTCACACTCTCGCGGAGTTCGCTCCTTGCCGGCATGAGGCTGCGGCACGAAACCGGATCAACTCCGGCGAGCTTGCCTCTACCGCGCGCCCCTATTCCCCCCGCATCAATCGTCAGCCGGATGGCGACCCAACGCCACTAGCGTTGCCGCGCGCGGCCCTGTAGCGCGCGGCCTATGTCATTGATCCCCTTCGAACAGCGCGTCCGGCCCTATCAGACCATCTATAATTTCCGCGATTTCGGGGGCTATGCCGCCGGGGAGGGACAACGCGTGGTGACCGACCGGTTGTTCCGCTCCGCCCATCTCGCCAATCTGTCGGATGAGGAGCTCTCCGACATCGCGTCGCTCGGCATCGATCTGGTGGTGGATATGCGCCACGCGCCGGAGCGCGCCAAGCAGCCGTCGAAATGGTCGCCCGACACGGTGCTGACCCTGCCCAAGGACCACGCGCGCGAGGCGGCCAAGGTCGCACCGCACGAAGCCTTCACGCGCGAGGAGATGTATTCGGCCTCGGACGCGCGCCGCTACATGATGGGGAGCTATGTCGGCCGCCCCCACGATGCGGGGTTCGTGTCGATACACCGCGACACGCTGATGGCGATGACGGAGGAGGGGGCGGAAGCAGGACGCGGTAGCGGGCCCAACGTGCTGGTTCACTGCGCGGCGGGCAAGGACCGCACGGGCACGATGTGCGCGCTGGTGCTGGGCCTGCTGGGCGTCTCGGACGACGACATCATGGCCGACTACCTGCTGACGCGCGATGCCGTCGATATCGAGGCCATCCTCGCTCCGGCTGCGACAATGTTCTCAGCGCGCCACGGCCGGGACTATACGCCCGACATGCTGCGCCCCATGTTCGGGGTCGATCCCGACTATCTGGAAGCCAGCCTCGATGCGATGGGACCGTTCGACGGCTACGCGCGCGACACGCTGGGGCTGTCGGACGAACGGCTGGAGCGCCTGCGGGCGCGTTACCGCGAGCCCGCTGCCTAGTTGGTCTTCTATTTAGCGAAAGTCGTGCAGGTGACGCTGGTGTAGGAGCCGCTGCACGACGTCTTCATGTCCTCGCCCCCGATCTCGACGGTTGTCGAGCGTCGCGGCTTGAGCAGGAAGGTTTCCGCGAAATTGAGCTCGCTGGGCAGCCAGACCTGGCCGTTGTCCTGCCTCTTGCGCGCCGACAGGCCAATGGGTTTGTAGGGGTAGCGCACGCGCGCCACCACCACGCCGCTATCGGATGACAGCAGTTCGGAGCCGAGGTCTTGGACATCGAACGCTTGCAGGGCCGCTTCGCCGGACGGGTTGTAGATCGCCGTGCCGAGTTTCGTGATCTTGCCTGTGTCGTCCATGGAGAAGCTCTGCAGCTCGATCGTCATGTTTTGCGCATCGCTCACGCCTGCCACGCGCATTGTCGCAGACATGATGTCGGCGACCTGGGCCTCGTCCAGATTGGTCGCCTGTGTCGCCAGATCGCCCGCGACCGACGCGGAGTGGCTGACCTGGCGGTCCACCGACATGCCCACCGAAAGTTCGGCGAGCCCGAGGTAGAGGCCGATGATGAAAGGCGCGAGGAGGGCGAATTCGATCCCCGCATTGCCGCTTTCGCTGCACGCGAAGGAGGTTCTCGCCATTCTATTTTCGGGTCGTCTCGTCATCGTGTTCATCGTCATTCGTCCTGCAATCGGTGTTCGGTCGGCCGGGCGGCTGCGCGGAAGCGACCGGTTAATTCAGGCGGTCCATCACGGCCTGGCTGCAGGTCGTGGAGGTCGGGAAGGGCTCGTTGCGAAAGGCTGTCGACGCGCTCATCACATGACGGCCGGACCCCTTGACTGTTTCCAGGCGGGTGATGCCGCCCGGCAGGATCAGCGGGTAGTAGAAGGTGGCGCGCACGATCACGGGATCGCCCGCCGTGGTATTGGTCCAGTTGCCGTCAGCCACAGGCTGATCGGGGTTGTCGTTGTCGGGTTCCGGCGGTTCGGTGAATGTCACGGCCTGGAAGCTCGGGTCGCTTTCCACATCGACGCGGAGGTTTCGTTCGCAGCCCATCAGGTTGTTCATGCTCTTGCAGACCAGCTTCTTGAAGTCCTCGCCGCCCTTGCAGCCCTGCATCGCGCCCACACGCAGCAGACGGCCCGTATCCGTGACGGCATGGCTGAGCACGGAGGCGGTGAAGAAGATCAGGGCGAGTTCGAGGATCGCGAAGATCAGCGCAAAGAAGGGAAGGGCCAACAGGGCGAATTCGACCGCCGACGCGCCGCTCTCCTCGCGCGAGAGCCGTCCCGCGACTTTGCGGACATGCCGTTCCGCGCGGTCGCACTGGCGCGACCAGAAGGTTTCCGTCTTGCTCATCCCACAGCTCCGCAAATACCGGCGGATCTTGGAACGAACCTGCCTTGCGGCACGGGTCTGCCGCAAAGTCCTTAAGATCGGACTGCGGATCGCGATTAACAAAGACTTAATGCCGGTCCTGTGGCGGCACGGCTGAATCCAGGCGTCGCCTGGGTCCGGGTGGCGGCAATCGTGCTAGAAATTGCTCTGCGGGAATGCATCCGGACCTGGGGCGCCTCCGGGGCCGAAGCCCGGATTGCCGCCCGCGATGGTGCCAAGCTCGTTGGGACCGGGGGCGTTGTCGATGACGGTGTTGTTGCCGGTCGGCTTGGCTTCGCCGCTATTGACGCCGATGAAAGCCGCATCGTCGCCCAGGATCGGCGAGGGCTGGCAGTAGGGTGCGCAGGAATAGCTGCGGCGCACGCCGCCATTGAAGACGCGCACGCCGTGGGTCGGCGTGACCGCCGTGACCTGGATGTCGGCATCCATCATGGTGCGGCCCGACCGGTCCAGCACGATCAGATTGGTTTCGCCGTAGCCGCGGCCGACCACGAACACGGTGTCCGGGCTCTGTATGCTGATGTCCGCGATGGCCGGGTTGCCGATCACGATGGAGCCCGCAGCCACGGGAAGGCGCACGATCTGCGTCTTGTTGAGGTCCACGCGGAAGATCTGGTCCGAAGCCTGCGCGGGCAGGGCACTGCCCAGCATGGCGGCCGTACCGATCAGGGCAGGAATGGATAGGCTTTGGACGATGCGGCGCATGTGTCGCTCCATGAGTTTTCGCCGCCTTGGTAGATGGCCAAGGTGAATGAAGCGTTTAGACGCGCACGGACCTGCACCCGACCTCTTTATATATAGGGGAGGGAAGGCCGGTCGACTGGGCGGCGAAACTTTATGTTTCATTCACCGTGCTTCCAAACCCTGCATTAAATTGCGGTCACTAGAAGGGCCTCAATCAGGAACACCCGGATAGGGGGCCTGACCCTAGCGGAGAAATTCCTCTCCAATTGAAACGCATACGTGGGAGTTAGTTATGCAAAACCTCTTTTCCAAATTCTCGAACGACGAGTCCGGTGCAACCGCAATCGAGTACGGCCTCATCGCCGCTCTGATCGCTGTCGCCCTGATCGCCGGCGCAACGGCCGTTGGTGAGCGCGTGAACGAAAAGTTCGACGTCGTCGCCGGTGAGCTGAAAGACGCTCCGACTTCGTCCGCAAGCAACGGCATCACCTAAGATTGCTGTCACGGGAGCGCTCTGCTCTCGCGGAAAACGAATTGAGCGGGGCTTCGGCCCCGCTCTCCTCTTGTAAGTGGGGTGGTATGTTTGCCAGTTTCAAAAATGATGAATCCGGCGCGACCGCCATCGAATACGGGTTGATTGCCGCACTCATTGCCGTCGGGCTCATAGGCGGGGCAACCGCTGTCGGGGAACGCGTCTTCGATACGTTCGACACGACCGCAGGCGTGATGAAAGACTCAACGCCGCAGACTTCGGCCAACGGGATATCCTCCTAAGGCTGCAGTTACCGATACCGGAATTCACAAAAGGCACGGCCCCAGCGCCGTGTCTTTTGCGTTTTTGCGCACAGAAATTCCGAACGCGTAGCCGGGAAAACTGCTGTCGCTGCCCAACACTCTTTTAACACGGTCTTGTTAAGCCAACGGCCCACCACGGAGACTCCGGCATGATCCTCGGCCCCCTCGTCACCCTCGTCTTCATCGCACCCCTGCTGGCGGCCTGCTACACGGATTTTTCGGAGATGAAGATTCCCAACTGGGTCTCGGTCATCGTGCTGGTCGGCTTTGCCGCCGCGCTGCCCTTCACCTGGGGCGGGCTGGAGTGGTTTGGCGAGCACATGGCGGTCGGGGGCATCCTGTTCGCCGCCGGTTTCGCGCTCTGGATGCTGGGCGGCCTCGGCGCTGGTGACGTGAAGTTGATGAGCTCCGTCGGATTGTGGTTCGGTTTTGCCGAGTTGCCGCAATTCATTCTCTACACAACGTTGTTCGGCGCGGCACTCGGCATCTTCCTGCTGGTGGGCCGCGCCTATGTGCCGATCCGGCTGGAGGGCACGGCGCTTGTCAGCAAGATGTTCCAGGGCAAGACGCATATGCCCTACGGCCTGGCGATTGCAGCCGGCGCGCTGACGGTCTGGCCGACCTCGCAGATCGCGCTCGCCATCACGGGATAGCGCCGCGTTCGTCCATGCAACACCAAGAGGCGTCGGCCCTGATGCGGCCGACGCCTTTTTACTTCCTGTGATTGTTCCGGCTGTCCGCCGCGTCCTGGCCGCACATGGTTACCCGCCACGGCACCGTTGTTAACCATGCCTTAGAACCCTTGCCCCAAAGCCCAGTCTGTAGACGTGCGCTTTTCGAAAGTGGGGACATGGACCAGAAAGTAAGACTCGGACTGATTGGCGGCCTCGTCGTGCTGGGCGGCGTGGTGTTCTACACCCTGTCCTCCGCGCCCGACGCGCCCGCCCCTGTGGCACCCACCGTGGAGCGCATCGTGGAAACGGTGGACTATGCCGACGTGCTCAGCGTGTCGATGGACGTGCAGCGCGGCTCGCGCATCACGGCGGACCAGCTCACCTGGATCAAATGGCCCGAAGACGCGGTGACCTCCGCCCTCGTCGTGCGCGACGCGGAAGCCGAAGTCAGTGTCATCGACCAGCTGACCGGCTCCATCGTGCGCGATCCGCTCACGCCCGGTGAACCCGTGACCCTGTCCAAATTCATCCGCGCCGGCGAAGCGGGCATCATGGCCGCGCTGCTCAAGCCCGGCATGCGCGCCGTGACCGTGCGCATCAGCGTCGACAGCGCGTCGGGCGGCTTCATCCTGCCGGGCGACAAGGTCGACATCATGCTCAAGCAGGTCCTGCCGGCCGAGGAAAATGGCGATGGCCGCCCGGTGATCGAGGCGACGACCATCTTCACCAATGTCACCGTGCTCGCCATCGACCAGTCCTACACGATGAACCCGGAACTCGGCGCCGCCATGCCAGGCTCCACCGCCACGCTGGAACTGTCGCCCGAGGACAGCGCGGCCATCACCGTCGCACAGGACCGCGGCGACCTGACCCTGCTTCTGCGCGGCTTCACGGGCGCCAATAGCCGTGCGGTCAGCCGCGCCTACCGGCCCGAGAAGAAAACGCCGCCCGCGCCGCCCCTGACGATCTACCGCCAGGGCGAAGTCGAAACCGTCCAGCTGCAGCAGAGATAGTCATGACCCGTTACACACTGCACAGCCCCATCCCTTCGCGCCTGTTCCGCAACGCCGCCGCGGTCGCGCTCGCCGCGTCGCTCGGGCTCGCCTCCGCCGCCCATGCCGGCAACCGCTCCTACGGCTCTGTCGCCGCCATTCCGGCGAGCGCCTCGGCCGACGGCGTGCGCATCCAGCGTCCGGGCGAGGGGTTGAACCGCTCCATCGTGCTGCCCTTCTCCAAGTCCACCGTGATCGAGCTGCCGGCCAATGTGATGGACGTCATCGTGTCCAATCCGGAGATCGTCGAAGCGGTGGTCCACACCTCCCGCCGGACCGTTCTGATCGGCAAGGCGGCCGGGCAGACCAATGTCTATTTCTACGGCCATGACGGGCAGGAGCTGCTCAACATCGACATCCGGGTCGAACGCGACATCAACGGCCTGACCGAGCTGGTGCGCAAGCACGCCCCGGGCGCTGAGGTCGAAGTCCAGTCGGTCAACAACAACATCATGTTGACGGGTTCCGTTCCCAATGCCGAAACGGCCCTGAAAGTCGAGCGCATTGCCGAGATGTGGCAGGGCACCGGTTCCGGAAATGGCGAGATCGTCAACCTGCTGTCCGTGCTCGGCAAGGACCAGGTCATGCTCAAGGTCCGCATCGTCGAGATGCAGCGCTCCGTGGTCAAGCAGATGGGCTTCAACCTGTCAGCGGTCGCCGAGCTGGGCGACAGCACGGTCAGCCTGTTCAACAATGTCGGCATCGAGTCGGGCGCGGGTTTCGTGGGCGATCTGGCCTACAACAATACGGGCGGCGGCGATATTCGCTCGCTCGCCGGTGCGCTCACGGCGCTGGAGCGGGTCGGCATGATCCGCACGCTGGCCGAGCCGACGCTGACGGCCATTTCCGGCGAAACCGCCAACTTCCTGTCGGGCGGCGAATTTCCCGTGCTGTCGGGCGTGACGATCGATCCGAACACGGGCCAGCTGCAGAACAACTTCAACTTCAAATCCTTTGGCGTTGCGCTTGGCTTCACACCGGTCGTGCTGTCTGAGGGCCTGATTTCGCTCAACATTTCCACGGAAGTGTCCGAGCCGACCACCGAGAACAGCTTCGAGACCGGCGGCGTCGGCGGCGACATCCTGGGTCTTCGGGTTCGCCGGGCAAACACGGTGGTGGAGCTGCCCGCGGGCGGCAGCCTCGTCATCGCGGGACTGATCCGCGAGGAAGCCCGGACGTCCTATGACGGCGTGCCGGGGGCCAAGGACATTCCGGGGCTGGGCGCGCTGTTCCGCAACCGCGACAGCCAGACCGTGCAGACCGAACTGGTGATCATCGTGACGCCCTATCTCGTGGACGCGACCCATCCGGACAAATTGCAGACACCGCTGGAAGGCTTTGTGGCCGCGAATGATAGGGAATCGATCCTGCTGGGCCGTTTGAACGCGGTCTATGGCGAGGACGCCACCGCCGTGACGAGCAGTCCGTTCGGACATGTGGTGGACTAGGAGATGACGACGATGAGCACGCTTAAATCCTCTCTTCTCTGCGCGGCGGCGCTGGCGTCGCTGGGCGGCCTTTCCGCCTGTCAGAGCTATGCCAATTCCGGTGCCGTGCCGGTGCACCGCCTCAACCCTGTGCAAGTGTCCGAAACCGTGGAGCGCCTCGAGCTCTATGCGCGCCCTGACGGGCTGGTCCTGTCGGCTCGCGACGAGGCGGCAGTGGCCAATTTCATGCGCGACTACGCGGCCAGCGGCTCCGGCGCGCTGCACATCAACCGACCGTCCACCGGCGGAGGCGGTGTGGCCCAGACCGACCAGATGCTGAACGCCGCCATGCGCCAGGCAGGGCTCGCCCCGAGCGCGGTCCAATACGGCCAGTTTCCGGCCCGCCCGGGGCTGCCCGCGCCGGTGGTCGTATCCTACCGCACGCTGCGCACCGTTCCGCAGAACTGCAACCGCTTGCCGGACCTCGCCGATACGCGGTTCAACTCGCCTGCGAGTTCGTTCGGCTGCTTTGCGTCCGCCAATCTCTCCGCCATGGTCAGCGACCCCTATCAACTGCTGGAACCCCGCACGCCGGACACGCCGAACGCCCAGCGCCGCCAGGTCATCTATGATGCCTATATCAAGGGCGAAGTGACCGCCGCGGCCAAGCCTCCGGGACAAGCACAAAGCTCGCAGAATGCGGGCGGGTAGATCGATATGAGCACGCCAACACAGCCCCGTCCCATGCCGGTCGCTCCGATGCCGGCCCCGCAGCCATTGCCCATGCCGGTGCCAGGCCACATGCAGCCTGCCGCACAGCCGCACATGGCGCCCCGTCCCGTTGCACCGGCGCCGATGGCACCTGCGCCCATGGTCCCGAATCCCATGGCTCCCAACCCCATGGCTCCGGCCCAGACAGCGCGACCTGCGCCGCAATACGCGCCCCAGCTTGCCCCGCAGCCGAACATGATGCCGCGACCCGCGGGCGCGCCCGCAGCGCAGCCGCACCCCGCGCAACCCGCTCCGCATCAGGCTGCACCGCATTACGCATCGAGCATGCCGCACATGACGCCCGCATCCGCGCCGCTGCCGCAGGTCATGACGCTGCCACCGGACGATCTGGCACGCGAAACCGGCGAGCGCTCCATGCCGCAGATTTCGATTCACGCCTTTTGCGACCGCAACGAGACTGCCGCCTGCATCAACACGATGAGCGAGGACTGGCGCATGCGCCGGACCAACACCAAGATCTACATGGGCGGTCTGTCGGCGGCGATCGACTTCTATCACAAGGAGAACACGCCCTCGCTGATCCTGATCGAAACCGGCATGCGCGGCGAGGAGCTGTTCAACCAGCTCGAGCAGCTCGCCTCCGTTTGCGATGAGGGTTCCAAGGTCGTCATCATCGGTGCGGCGAACGATATCCGTCTCTACCGCCAGCTCATGGAGCGGGGCGTGTCGGACTATCTCGTGCCGCCGCTGCACCCGCTCAACCTGATCCGCTCGCTGTCCGAGCTCTACTCGGACCCCGAAACGCCGTTCACGGGCCGCGCGGTCGCGTTCTTCGGCGCCAAGGGCGGAGTCGGGTCATCGACGCTCGCGCACAACATCGCCTGGGTGCTGTCCGAACGCCTGATGCAGGAAACCGCGATGATCGATCTCGACAGCGCGTGGGGCACGACGGCTCTGGACTTCACCTATGATTCCGCGTCGGGTCTCGAGGAGGCGCTGGCGGAGCCGGACCGTCTGGACGAAACGCTGCTGGACCGCATCATGGTGCGCCACACGCCGCGGCTGTCCCTGCTGCCGACCGCCTCGAGCCTGAACACCAAGCCCGTCATGGATGCTTCGGCCTATGAGGCGATCATCAACGGCGTGCGCTCCATCAGCCCGCTGGCCCTGCTCGACCTGCCGCATTTCTGGTGCGACTGGACGACCAATACGCTCACCACGGTGGACGACGTCGTCATCACGGCCACGCCGGATCTTCCGAACCTGCGCAACACCAAGAACCTGATCGATTTCCTGCGCGCCCAGCGTCCCAATGACGCCGACCCGATCCTGGTCATCAACCAGACGGGCCGCTGCAAGTCCAAGGAAGACGAGATCAGCGTGGAGAATTTCGCCTCCGCCGTCGGGTTGGAGCCGTCGCTCGTGATCGGCTTCGATCCCGACACGTTCGCGCGCGCCTGCAATGAGGGCAAGATGCTGCCGGACATGAAGGACGCGGCCGCTCTCGTGCCGGGACTGGAATATCTCGCCGACCGCCTGCGCACCGGCAAGTTCGGTCCGGCCCCCGTCGCCGGCGGGGCCAAGGCCAAGAAAGGCCGCAAGGCCCCCAAGAGCTCCAAGGCGTCCAAATCAGCCGGAGTGGAGGACGCGGGCAGCAAGTCGCTCTTCGCCGCGCTGATCAAGAAAAGAGGGTAGGCCCAGATGTTCGGCAAACGATCTGAGGCGCAGGCGCTCAAGCCCGCCAAGTCAGCACCCGCGCCTGCACCCGCGCCGGAGCCCGCGTCCGCGGTCCCGTCCGCGCCGCGCCAGAGCACGCGTGGACAGGAGCCGTCCGAGGAATATTACGAAACCAAGGCGACGATCTTCAACGCCCTGTTCGAAACCATCGACGTCAGTGCTTTGGCGGGGATGCAGCCCGATGCGGCACGCGACGAAATCCGCACCATCGTCGACGAGATCATCGCAATCCGCAACGTACGCCTGTCGGTGGCCGAACAGAACCAGCTCATCACGGAGATCTGCGACGACATTCTGGGCTATGGCCCGCTGGAGCCGCTCCTCGCGCGCGACGACATCGCCGACATCATGGTCAACGGCGCCAAGCACGTC
>JAHDEU010000044.1 GCA_020628635.1 Hellea sp.
CCGAGCTCGCACCCTATTACGACGCGACGGAGGCCGTGGTCGGGATCAGCGGCGCGAACACCGGCATGTATCACCACCCCGGCACGCCCGATGACATCCTGCAGCCGCCCATCGCCCCCCGGGCCTATGAGCTGCTGATGATGGCGTCCGCGCGCAAGGTCGGCGTGCCCGCCTTCCAGCGACACAATGCGATCCTGACGCGCAATCTGGGCGACCGCATGGCCTGCTTCTACGCCACGCCCTGCATGCGCGGCTGCTCGATCGGGGCGGCCTTCTCCAGCTCGACCTCGCTCATCCCGCTCGCCAACAAGACCGGCAAGCTGACCATCGTGACGCGCGCCAAGGTCTGCACGGTGGAAATGAACACCGACGGCACGGCCAAGGGCGTGACCTTCGTCGACACGCTGACGGGGCAGGAGGGCGCCGTGCGCGCCCGCGCCGTCGTGCTCGCAGCGTCGGCCTGCGCGACGGCACAGATCCTGCTGACCTCTGCCGATGACGGTCTCGCCAACAGCTCGGGGCAGGTCGGCAGAAACCTGACCGATACGCCGGCCGTCCGCGTCACGGGGCAGTTTCCCGCGCTGGAAAACCGCCCGCGCTATGACGAATTCGGCGCCAACATGGACCACATCTATATGCCGTGGTGGGGCTATGAGGCGCAGAAGAAGGGCGTGATGGATTTTCCGCGCGGCTACCACATAGAAGTCGGGCAGGGGATGCGCGAGGCGCCACAGCTCTGGAATGCGGAGTTCTATGCCAACCAGAACGGCAATGGCTACGGCAAGTCGATCCGGGAGGAGATGCGCCGCTATTGGGGCAGCTTCGTCTATCTCGACGGTCGCGGCGAAATGGTCGCCAATGAGAGGAGCTATTGCGAGCTCGACCCGGACGCCAGGAACCAGTGGGGCTACCCCGTGCTGCGCTTCCACTGGGAGTGGGGCGATTACGAGGTCAATCAGGTCCGCCACATGCAGGAGACTTTCTCCACCATCATCGAACGGGCAGGCGGCACGGTCGTGTCCGGGCTCGGCGATGCACGCGAGGAAATGAGCCCGGGCGGCGGCATGGTCCATGAGGTCGGCACGACGCGCATGGGCGACGATCCGGCCACGAATGTCTGCAACGCCTATGGGCAGACCCATGACGTGCCGAACCTTTACGTCATGGATGGTGGCGTGTTGCCGACCAATCCGCACAAGAACCCGACGCTGCACATCATGGCGCTCGCCTATCGCAACAGCGAAGACCTCGCGCGGCGGCTGCAACAGCGCGAGATTTGACGCAAAGCGTCGCCGGTCCGTTCACCACAACGGATGTAAATTGTAAGAGCACACTGCTTTGTGTTAAAGTCGGCGTGATGGCCGAGCGTCTCCCATCCGTGGTATTTCGCCAGTGGTTGCCACTCGCGCTCGCGGGACTCCTATGCGCTATCGCCGCCATCGTGCTGGTCGTCGCGCGGGGCAATGTGACCACGCAGGTCGCGTTGGAAACCGCGGCCCGGGACAGGGCCGTGTCGATGGAGCGCGTGCGCACGGCGTTGCTCGACGCCGAAACGGGTCAGCGCGGCTACCTTCTTACCAGCGACCCGGACTATCTCGAACCGTTTGAGCGCAGTGTGACCAGCATCGACGCTGTTTTCGAAGACGCTTTCAGACAATCACGCGCCCAGAGCACGGAATATGCGCGCGTGGAGGAGCGACTGCGTGCACTGATCGATGACAAGGTCTCGGAGCTCCGCGAAACCATCGCTCTGCACGACGCCGGACGACCGGAGGAAGCGCTCGCCCTCGTCAGGACGGGTCGTGGCAAGAACGACATGGATCAGATCCGTTCGATCCTTGACGTCGTGATCGCGGAAGACTTTGAACGGCGCAACGAAGCGCAGGCTGCCAAGGATTTCTGGCGCAACCGCGTGTCCAACACATTCATGACGATCCTTGCGCTGATGGGGGTCATGCTCGTTTGGGCCATCGGCAACGCGTCGCGTGCACGGCGAACGGCGCTGGCCGAACGCAGTCTCGCCCTGTCCGAAGAGGCACGCGACCGCATCGAACTGCTGGCCGGAGAACTCGATCATCGGATGAAGAACATATTCGCAGTGATGTCCGGCATGATCCGGCAAACGTCGCGCGCGAAGTCCGAGGATGTCCGCGACTACGCGCTCGCGCTCGACGGCCGGCTGCAATCTCTCGGCCAGGCCTATTACATGACGCGCGAATTGGGCGAGGCGCGAACGATGAGCTCCGAGGCGCTGCTCGACGCGGTGGTGCGCGCGCAGCTGCTGGACGACAATGCACTGACCATCAACGGCCCCACGCTGACGGTCCACGAACGCGCCGTGACGCCGGTCGCGCTGATCCTGCACGAGTTCACCACCAACGCGCTGAAATACGGCGCGTGGCGGCCCGCGCCGCGCGGCCAGAGCGTGAACGACAACGACGATGGACGCGCTATCGATACGGGTGTGGGCGTGACTTTGGAGGACACGGGCGGGGACGTCGTGCTGACGTGGTCCGAGCGCGCCCCCGGACCTGTCAGCGCTGCGGGCGAGACGGGCGACGGTGCCGGCTTCGGGTCGCGCCTGATCAAGGGCTGTGCGGCGCAGCTCGGCGGGACGATCGAGCGCGAGTGGCAAGATGACGGCCTGACGTTCAGGCTCCGCGTTCCTCGCGAGCGCGTATTGGCGGCCTAGCGGATGCGGCGCAGCCCGTGCCGCGCGCCAAATCTGCCCTAGGCGACCGAGAAAGCGTCCGGGTGGCGCGCCAGCAGCGCATCGCGCCATTCCTCCAAATGCTCGGCTTGCACGCAAGCGACAATGCAGCCGCCGAACCCACCGCCGGTGAGACGCGCGCCCGTTGCGCCGAGTGCCTGCGCGTCGGCCACCAGCGCATCGACCGCCGGAACCGACATCTCGAAATCGTCGCGCATGGAGATGTGGCTCTGGTTCATCAACGCGCCAAAGCGCTGCATCCGCTTGGCGGCGAGCGCGTCTGCCGCCGCGACCGTGCGGCGGTGCTCGGTGACGCAATGGCGGGCGCGGCGGAAGATCGGCTCGGGCAGGGCGCGGCAGCGCTCCAACTCCGCATCGCTCATCCGGCAGATGTCGGTGCGGCCGATAAAGGCCTTCACCTCGTCGCACTCCTCCTTGCGGATCTTGTAGCGTCCCTCGTTGAGCTGCCGGAAAACGCCGGAATGGATGACCGCCATGTGGTGCGTTTCGGGCAGATCGACGAGGTCGAAGGCGAGGCTGTCCGTGTCCAGTGACAGCGCCTGTCCGGGCCGGGCAATGGCGACCGCCATCTGGTCCATAATCCCGCAGGGCATGCCGATATAGTCGTTTTCCACGCGGCGGGCGAGCACGGCCAGATCGGTGTCCGTGTGACCGGAACCGTCGAGCGCCCGCAGCGCCTTTAGCACGCCGACCGTCACGGCGGCCGAGGACGAGATGCCGGCTCCGAAGGGCAGGGTGGTGGAGGCCGCGATGTCGAGCCCGTTCGGCGCAAAGCCTTCTGCGCGGGCAAGCTGGACCGTGCCGATGATATAGTCCGACCAATGGTCGGATGCGGGCTCGGACAGATTGCGCTCCACCAGGCCTTCGAACTTGTCGGAATGGATGCGCACGAGGCAGTCGTCGCGCGGAGCGATAGCGAGATCCACGCCGAGCGACAGGGCGGTCGGCAGGACGCGCCCGCCATTGTAATCGACATGCTCGCCGATCAGATTGACGCGGCCGGGCGTGAAGCTCTCGGCGTCCGGCGCGCGGTCGAACAGCGCCTTGAATTCATCAGAAATCATAGCGCGCGCAGCTCCCGCGCGGCACGGTCCGGCATGACGTCGACCGTGAACGCGCCCGTGCTCTGCTCGACACTGGCCAGATATTTGATCCGGCCCGGCGCGCGCATGAGCGGGTAGAAGCTGGCGTGGAACTGCCAGTCGGCTTCGAGCCCGACCGGCGCGGCGTGGAGCGACAGCATATAGGGGGTGGTTTGGCCGAACAGCGCGTCATAACGGCGGGTCATGTCGCCGAGCAGATGCGCGAAGCTGTCGGCCTCGTCCTCCGTGAACTCCCACGGACCCTTGACGGCGCGGCGCGGGACCAACGTCGTTTCGTATGGGAAGCGCGCAAAAGGCGGGCAGACCGCGTCGATGCCGCCCGCTTCCGTGACGCCGTAAGTGCCGATCACCTCTGCCATGTGGGCGGCCATGTCGTAGCCACTTTGGAAACCGGCGGCCGCGTCGCGCTGGACCTTGGGCACGAAGGGAAAGGCGTAGATCTGGCCGTGCGGGTGGTGGAGCGTCACCCCGACCGCGTCGCCGCGCGATTCGAACGGCAGCACGAAATGGCAGCCTTGCGAAAAAAGGTCGTCATAACGGTCGCACCATGTGGAGAGCAGCAGGCGACGGCGGCTCTGACCGACCGTGTGCAGGCTGCCGGATTGCTCGGGCGTGTAGACGACCACATCGCAATGGCCGCGTGCGACCGCGCTCTTCACGCCGGAGACCTCCTGCGGGGCCGGCGCATCGCGGTGCAGGCTGGTGAACTTGTTCTCGAACACGGCGACTTCAAAGTCCGTGAAGGGTATTTCCGTGCGCGCGCCGCCGGGCTGCGACGGGGCGAGAGGGTCGTCGGCGGCAGAGGGCTTGAACGTACGGTTCTGGCGGTGCGGCGCATAGACGTTCCACTCCCGGCGCAGCGGATGCCAGCGCAGCTCGCCGCCCTTGGCGACCTCTCCGCCGTCCTGTTCCAGCGGCGCCTGCGTGTGGGGTGCATAGCCGTAAAGGCGCAGTGGGCGGCCATCGGCCTTGGTGAAGGTCCGCTTGTGCACGGTCCGACCCGCGGGCGATCCGGTCGGGGAGGGCGGCAATGTCTGGTGGTCGTCGGTCATGGGCGCGGCCGGGCGGTTGGGTTTCGGTTTCGAACATCCGCTATTCCCATCGCGCCGCCAAATCCAGCACAGATTTGTGCTGAGCACGCGCGCCGTTTGTGTTTTCGCGGATTTGATCTAGGTCACTCCCATGAGCGCATCCGAACTCTCCAAGCGGCAGGCAGCGATCGTGGACATGGTCGCGCGCGACGGCTTCGTCGCGACCGAATCGATGGTGACCCAGTTCGGGGTCACGCCGCAGACCATCCGCCGCGATCTCAACGAGCTGTCGGAGCGTGGCCTGCTGACCCGGTTCCACGGCGGCGCTGGACAGGCCAAGTCCATCGAAAACCAGCCCTACGCCGATCGCCAGCGCAGCGGCGTGCGGGCCAAGCGCAAGATCGCGGAGCTCACGGCCTCTCTGGTGCCGGACGGCGCGTCGCTTTTCCTGAACATCGGCACGACAACGGAGGCCGTGGCGCAAGCGCTGCTGAGCCATCGCGACCTGCACGTCATCACCAATAACATCAATGTCGCGCTGATACTCAGCCGCAATGAGAGCTTTTCGATCATGCTGGCGGGCGGGCAGGTGCGCAATCAGGACGGCGGCATCACCGGCGCCGCGGCCGTGGACTTCGTGGACAGCTTCCGCACCGATATCGGAATCGTCGGGATCAGCGGCATCGACGAGGAGGGCTCGCTGCTCGATTTCGACACGGAGGAGATTCGTACGGCGCAGGCCATCCTGCGCAATTCGCGCCGCACGATTTTGGTGGCCGACCAGCACAAGTTCGGGCGCCGTGCCATGAACCGCATGGGGCATCTGTCCGATCTCGATGTGCTGGTGACGGACGCGGCGCTTTCGGCACATTTCAGCGATCTGTGCGACCGGGCCGGACTGGATGTGCGTCTCGCGACCGACTGACGGCGACCGACGCAATGTCGCACCGTTTTTCGTTTGCGAACATGATTTGTTCGTTTTAGGTGCTCGCCTGAGAGCGGCGTCACGGCCGCCGTCAGGGGAGACATGCGCATGTCGGTCGAGGCCGCACACGCCAGACAGCCGCAAACCGTTGACCTGCTCGTCATCGGCGGCGGCATCAACGGAACGGCCATTGCGCGCGACGCGGCGGGCCGGGGCCTGTCCGTCGTGCTGTGCGAGCGCGACGATCTGGGCGGTCACACCAGCTCGGCCTCCACCAAGCTGATCCATGGCGGCTTGCGCTATCTCGAACACTACGACTTCAAGCTGGTCCGCCACGCGCTCATGGAACGCGAGGTCCTGCTGCGCGCGGCCCCGCACATCATCTGGCCGCTGCGCTTCGTGCTGCCCTATGAGCCGCAGCGCCGTCCGAAATGGCTGCTGCGCATGGGCCTGTTCCTTTATGACCACCTGGGCGGGCGCAAGATGCTGCCCGGAACGCGCTCCGTCCGGCTGGACCGCGGTCCGCTGGCGGGCGAGCTCAAGGACCACCTGCAGGCGGGTTTCGAGTATTCCGACTGCTGGGTCGAGGATGCTCGCCTGGTCGTGCTCAATGCGCGCGATGCCGTGGAGCGCGGTGCCGATGTCCGCACGCGTACCGAGGTGACCGCGCTCGCGCCGCTCCCAGATGACAGCGGCTATGTGGCACGCATGACGGGGCGGGACGGTGTGGTGACGACGCTGCACTGCCGCGGTGTCGTCAATGCGGCGGGGCCCTGGGTGGACGCGGTGTCCAGGCTGGTCCGGCCCGGCCAGAACAGCGCGCAGGTCCGGCTGGTCAAGGGCAGCCATATCGTCGTGCCGCGCCACTATGAGGGCGACCACAACTACATCTTCCAGAACGATGATGGCCGCATCATCTTCGCCATCCCCTATGAGCGTGACTACACGCTGATCGGCACGACGGACGTCCCGTACCAAAGGGGGGAGGGGGAGGTCGTCGCTTCGCCGGAGGAAGTGGCCTATCTTTGCGAGGCGGCGAGCGAGTATTTCGCCAAACCAGTCAGGACGGAGGATGTCGTCCATACGTTTTCCGGTGTCCGCCCGCTCTATGAGGACCACAGCTCGGACGCGTCCGAGGTCACGCGCGACTACGTACTGGACCTGCAGGGCAGTGCGCGCGCACCGGTGCTGACGGTGTATGGCGGCAAGATCACGACCTCGCGCCGCCTCGCCGAACATGCCCTGGCGCGGATCCTGACCGCTTTTCCGCAGGCCGGTCAGGCATGGACGCGCGACGCCGCACTTCCGGGCGGCGACGTCCCCGACGCGGATTTCGAGCGTTTCCGGTTGCAGATGACCGCGCGTCATGCCGACCTGCCGCCCGCCTACGTCGCGCGGCTCTGCCGCCGCTACGGCACGCGGATCGACCAGGTGCTGGCGCAGGGTCCCGGTGAGTTGATCGGCGACGAGTTGAGCACGGCGGAGATCGACTATCTTGTCGACAGGGAATGGGCGCGAACCGCACACGACGTGCTGTGGCGCCGGACAAAGTCGGGCCTCCATTGTTCGGATTCACACAAAGCGCGCGTCGCTGCTCATCTTGATTCGCGATTTCCTGACCAGGAAAAGCCTCGCATCCATGAAATGACTGCGGTTTCGTGATGCAAATTTGCAACAATGTTCGGAAAACAACAATTTTGCGAAGCGGGCGCTTGACCCGCTGCAAGCGTGGCGGCAACCCGTCGCCATTAACCACGGTTCACCCGTCGTTTCGCGCATGCGGGCCGGCGGGCGGACCAGCTCAGATCCGCAGAAGCGGACAACGGTAACCTCCCAGGGGAAAACAGCATGACCACTATCCGTACACTCCTCGCCGGTTCGGCCGGTACCTTGGCGGTACTCGCCGCCATGCCTGCCGCCGCGCAGGATGCACCTTTCGAGGACGAGGTCATCGCGACCGGCATCCGCAGCTCGCTGGAGCGCTCGCTCGACATCAAGCGCGACAGCAACTCCGTTGTGGACGCGATCTCGGCCGAAGACGTCGGCAAATTCCCCGACACCAACATCGCGGAAAGCCTGCAGCGCATCACCGGCGTCGCCATCGACCGCTCCGGCGGTGAGGGCCAATTCATCACGGTGCGCGGCCTCGGCCCCGAATTCAACACGGTGACCATCAACAACCGCACGGTCGCGACCGACAATGACGGCCGCGAATTCTCCTTCGACGTGCTGTCGTCCGACATCATCAGCCGCGCGGAAGTGTTCAAGACGGCGTCGCCCAACCAGCAGTCCGGCGGAATCGGTGCGCTGGTCAACATCGTGACCACCCGCCCGCTCGATCGTCCGGGCCGCAATCTCGCCGCGACATTGTCCGGCACCTACGACACGTTGCGCGAAGACGTGTCACCCGAAGGCTCGCTGGTCGGGTCGTGGTCCAATGACAACGGGACATTCGGCTTTGCGGGCGGCGTGTCCTATTCCGACCGCAAGGCGCAGCGCGACCGCGTGCTGACCAACGGCTTTTCGGAGCGCTCCGGCGCGCCCTTCATCGACACGAACGGCGCGGGCACGGCCAATGCGACGGGCCTGACGGATGAAGACAATCTCGGCGCGCTGCCCGCCGGTGCGCGCGTGCAGCAGCAGGCGATCGTGTCGCGCGACACGCAGGACCGCGAGCGCATCACGGCAAACGGCACGTTCCAGTTTGCGCCCTCCGACGACCTGACCCTGACGGTGGACGGCCTCTACACCGAGTTCACGATCGACTCCTTCGATCGCCAGTTCTCCGGCTTCTTCAGCCCGCCCTTCATCGATCCGGTGGTTGACGCCAACGGTACGGTGACGTCGTTCTCGCGTCCCGGTCTCGACTTCCTCGACCGCAATCCGGGCCTGACCACGGGTCCATCGCAGAACGACAATGTGCTGACCTCGGCCAACCGCGAAGCGCAGACCTATCTCATCGGTGCGAACCTCGAATACGACTTCTCCGACCGCGTGCGCGGCAATATCGACGTGTCCACATCCAAAGCAGAGCGCGACGGTATCAACCCGTTCGTCGTGCTGGGCGCGCTGGCGCCCGTGTCGCCTCTGATCTCCCTGCCGGGTGATTCCGAGATCACGGCGCTGACCAACATCGTCGGCGCGCAGGACACGTCCATCCAGCGCCTGCACTTCGTCAACGTCAACCGCACGGTCATCGATGACGAGGTGTTCGAGCTGAAGGGCGGCTTCGACATCGACAGCAAGACGGGCGGGGAAACCATCTCCGTCGGCGCGAGCTACTCGGACCGCACCAAGTCGCGCGACCTGTTCGACAACTTCTCGCCGACGCAGGGTGGCGGCATCTTCTGTGCCTATTGCGGCTATGCGACCGATTTCGACGACAGCATTCTGCGCACGGTCGATCTCGACGGCTTCCTCGGCGGCGTGGACGGGCGCAACCAGATCCCGCTCAACTTCCTGACGGCCAGCTTCGAGGATGCTTTCGCGCAGCTGAACTCGGATGCCGCCATTTCCGATCCGAACCGCTCGGGCCGCGGCGCGCTATCCGATGAGGAACTGCGCCGCCGCCGCGACGCCACCGACAGCTTCCTCGGCTTCTATGATCCGGAATTCAATCCGGCCGGCAGCTTCGAGGTGGACGAGACTGTGACATCCGCCTTCGTCAACTACGCCTTCAACGACAAGCAGCTGGGCGATATCCCGTTCGAGGCCAATCTTGGTCTGCGCATTGCCTATACGGAAACGCGCAGCACGGGCGTGGACCAGCCGGTTCAGCAGTTCCGCGAATCCGATGGCGATACGCAGCTGATCGCGATATTTGACGACCCAACGGTGGTTTCCGTGGAGAACAGCTACATCAACGTCCTGCCATCGGCGAATATCCGCTTCGACGTGGCCGACGACAAGATCGTGCGGCTCGCCGCGTCGCGCACCGTGACACGCCCGACACTGACCGCGCTGGGCGTGGCCAACGCGTTTGGCGGCCGCGCCAATGCGCCGACCAGCTCGGGCGGCAACCCGAACCTCGAAGCATTCGAGTCGGACAATTTCGACGCCGCGTTCGAGTGGTATGTCGATGATCTGTCATTCTTCGGCGTGACCGGCTTCTACAAGAGCTTCGGCAACTTCCTGGAGAGCCAGACCCTGCCCGTGCCGGGAACGGTCATTTTCCCGGCCGGCAATGCGTCCAACC
>JAHDEU010000045.1:0-3999 GCA_020628635.1 Hellea sp.
TGACTTGGCCGTCGCCCGCGCCGCCGGACGGGTCGGGCAGGATGGTCAGGCCGGAGAAGAGGAAATAGGCCGTGATGGCGAGCGCCATGCCGATCAGCGAAAACGTCACGAAGAAAGTCAGCACGCGCACGAATTTCGCGCCGAGCCCGCCTGTGGAGATCGCGATGGAACTGCCGATCGACAGGATGATCAGCGCATACATGAGCGGTTTGAGCGGCACGAAGAGCGCGTCCTTGGCGAGCCCCGCGATGGACTTTGCCAGCACGGTGTCGCCAACGCGGATCGGCTCGGCCAGCCCGCCCGCACCCAGCGCCCAGAAGCCGAAGGCGGCAGCGGCCGCGACGACGACGAGCAGCAGCAGCGGAATGTCGTGAATGGTCTTGCGCATGATGTTCCCCTTGGGTGTGTTCCCCACTCCCACCTTAGACTGCGGGGATGGACCCGCAAGTCACGGCTTGGTGTCGTTGCGGGCTAGCCCAGCGACAGCGCGTAGTCGTGGACGGGCGTTTCGGGGCGCGGGCCGTAATGGCTGATGACTTCGGCGGCGGCGACCGAGCCGAGATAGCCGGCGTCTTCCCAGCCCAGCCCCATGGCGCGGCCGGCGAGCACGCCGGCTGCATATTGGTCGCCCGCGCCCGTGGTGTCGACGACGGTGACATTCGGCACGGCCGGGACATGGTAGCGGCGCGTGCCGTCGCTGATGACCGAGCCCTTGGAACCGCGCGTGACGCAGATGGCCAAGCCCTCGCGTTCCACTGCATCCAGTGCGGTGTCGAGCGACTCCACTCCGGTCAGTGTCAGCAGCTCGTCCTCATTGGCGAACACCAGATCGCACTGATTGGCGACGAGTTGTGCGAAGCTGTCGCGGTGGCGGGTGACGCAGAAGGGGTCCGAGAGCGTCAGCGCGACCTGCCGCCCTGCCGCGCGCGCGACTTCGGCGGCGTGGACGAAAGCGCGCTTGGCGGGCTCGGCATCGAACAGATAGCCTTCCAGGTAGAGCGTTTCGCCCGCGCGCACGACATCATCGTCCACATCGGTCCGGTCGAACTCCACGCTCGCCCCGAGAAAGGTGTTCATGGTGCGCTCGCCGTCCGGGGTCACGGCGATCATGCTGCGCGCCGACGCCGTGCCGGTATCGGTCGGAGACGTCGTGAAATCCACGCCCGCATCCGCATAGCCCTTGGCCAGATCCTCACCCGTTCCGTCGCGCCCAACCTTGCCGATATAGGCGGCGCGGATGCCGAGCTCGGACAGGCCGACCATGGTGTTGGCGGCCGAGCCACCCGCGAGGCGCACGGCCTTCCCGCCCTCTCGCAGAGCGGTGTCCAGCGTCAGCGCGCGGTCCTGGTCGATCAGCGCCATGGTGCCCTTGTCCATGCCGAAGCGGTCCAGCAAGGCATCGTCCACGGGCGCGATGACGTCCATGATGGCATTGCCGAGCCCGACGACGTGGTAGCGAGTTTTCATGGGGAAGTCCGGGAGTGTGGTCGCGCATGGCGGCGCTCTGTGTTGACCACTCGGCGCTAACCCAATAGCGGCGCGCGCACAACTCGCCCGCTGTTCGGAAAGTCCGCCATGAAAGTCGCCCTGCTCGTTTCCTCCAACATGGTTCCGGGCGCGGACGATGCGCGCGATGACATCCATGAATATCACGAGGAAATGGGCGCGCTGACGCCGGCTCTCGCCGCGCATGGCATGACGCTGGAGCCATTGCTCTGGGACACGGCGGATGAAAACGCGGACGACTATGCCGCCATGCTGCCGCTGATGGTGTGGGACTATTTCGAGGGCAACGAGGCGCGGTTTCTCGACGTCATGGCGCGCGTGTCGGCCAAGACGGCGCTGTTCAATCCGGTCGAAACGCTGCGCTGGAATTCGGACAAATCCTATCTGGAAGAACTGGCGGAGCGCGGCGCGCCGACCATTCCGACGATGCGCGTGGACCGGGTCACGCAAGCGGATGCGCAGGCCGCATTCGAACTCTTCGGCACGGACCGCATCGTGATCAAGCCGCAAGTCGGCGGCGGGGCATGGCGGCAGGCACTCCATGCCAGGGGCGAGCCTTGGCCGGACGCGGACAAACTCCCGCCCGCCGAAGCCCTGATCCAGCCCTTTCTGCCCAGCGTGCAGAGCGAGGGCGAATACACCTTCCTTTATTTCGGAGGCCGGTTCAGCCATGCCTGCGTCAAGAATGCCGTGCCGGGCGACTACCGCATACAGAGCATCTATGGCGGCACGGAAACGACATACCAGCCCAGCGCGGACGAGCTGTCCGTCGCGCAGGCCGTGATCGACACGCTGGACGAGGTCCCGCTCTATGCGCGGGTGGACCTGCTGCGCGGGCTCGACGGAAAGCTCGCCCTGATCGAGATCGAGATGATCGAGCCCTATCTGTATCTGAGCCACGCGGAGGTGCGGGACGGGCTCAACCAGGGCGCGGTGATGTTCGCGGAAGCGTTGCGGGCGCGGCTGTAAGCACTCCTCCGAACTGGTTCCTAAGTGCTCCAACATTTCACAACTCCTCCCCTCTTAGGGGTCGAGCCCAAAGGGCCGCAGCGCGGACCGACGGTGAGGGTCGCCACGAGCGAAGCGAGGGGTGACGGAGGGGTAAAGTGTGACGTCGTGGGAGACGAGACACCTTACCCCTCCGACCGTCGCTGCGCTCGGCCACCTCCCCTCAGAGGGGAGGAGTTGATCTGCTTAGCCATCGTCTTTCTGCGGGCAAAACGACCCGACTGGCTCGTTTGGAGTTAGACCCCGACCCTAACTCCGCGCCAGGCTGTACCCGCCTGCCTCTGTGAGCAAAATGCTCGCCGTGCCTTTCACGGGTTCGATCTTCTGGCGCAGGCGGTAGACGTGTGTTTCCAGAGTGTGGGTCGTCACGCCGGAATTGTAGCCCCAGACCTCTTCCAGCAGCTCGTCGCGCCCGACCGGCTTGCCGCCGGCGCGGTAGAGATATTTCAGGATGTTGGTTTCCTTTTCCGTCAGCCGGATGTCGCGCGGGGCGGGGCCGTCCTCGGGCGCGGGCGGGGTCAGGCGCTTGGCGGATGGTTTGAAGGTGTAGGGGCCGACGCGGAAGGTGGCGTCCTCGGACTGCTCGAAGCTGCGCAGGTGGGCGCGGATGCGGGCAATCAGCACGGACAGCCGGAACGGCTTGGTCACATAGTCGTTGGCGCCGCTGTTCAGGCCGAGGATTTCGGATGCTTCGCCCGTATTGCCCGTCAGCATGATGATCGGCGCGGCGACACCCTGCTTGCGCATCACGGCGCAGGCGTCTGTGCCCTGCATGTCGGGCAGGTCGATATCGAGCACGATGGCGTCGAATTCGCCCGCCTTGGCCGTTTCGATGCCGTCCGTCGCATTGGCCACCGCCGTTGTCTCGAACTCGTCGAAAAAGGCGAATTGCGAGGTCAACTCCTCGCGCAGCGCATCGTCGTCGTCGACAATCAGTATTCTCTTTTTCACGCTCATGGGCTCTCCCTAGACCAGACGGTCCGGATAGGCCAATCATCAGCCCGTGAGGTCGGCGTGACAAAGCGTGAAGTGGAAGTGATCGTGTCCTGCGGGCGCGGGATGCTGTCGGTGGGTGACTGGAGCGCGCCTGTGTCCACGGGGCGCAAGGGATGCATTGCGGCGGGCGAGGGCCGGGAGGGCGACGCGAAAACGCCGCTGGGCCGCTACGCGCTGCGCTTCGGGTTCGTTCGTGCGGACCGGCTGCCTGCACCGGACACCGCGCTGACGATGCATGCCTTGTCCGAAGACGATGGCTGGTGCGACGACCCGGGCCATCCCGCCTATAACCGCTGGATCACCCTGCCCTTCGCGGCCAGCCATGAGCGGCTGTGGCGCGAGGACGGGGCCTACGACGTGGTGCTGGTGATGAGCCACAATGACAGCCCGCCCGTGGCTGGGCTCGGTTCCGCCGTCTTCATCCATATCCGCCAGCCCGACCACCGCCCGACGCTGGGCTGCATCGCGCTCGCGCCCGCCGACATGCTG
>JAHDEU010000045.1:4099-9925 GCA_020628635.1 Hellea sp.
CGCGCGCCGAACAGCGCGGAGCCCACCCGCACCATGGTCGCGCCAAAGGGCACGGCGACCCCGTAATCCGCGCTCATCCCCATGGAGAGCTCGCGCAGGTCGTGTTGCTTCGCCAGCCGTTCCAGCAGGGCGAAGTGGATCGAGGCAGGCTCATCGACGGGCGGAATGCACATCAGGCCGTCCGGGCGCAGGCTGTATTCGGCGTGCAGCCGGTCTAGAAAACCGTCCAGCCCGGACGCCAGCACGCCGGCCTTCTGCTCCTCTGCGCCCGTATTCACCTGCACCAGCAGGCGCGGCATGCGGCCGACCATGTCAGCGGCCTTGAGCAGTGCCCGCGCCAGCTTTTCCCGGTCCAGCGTCTGGATCACGTCGAACAGCTCCACCGCGTCCCTGGCCTTGTTGGTCTGCAGCGGGCCGATCAGGTGGAGCTCCAGTTCTGCGCGCCGTTCCGCGAAGCGCTCGCCCCAGCGGCCCTGCGCCTCCTGCACGCGGTTTTCCCCGAACACGGTCTGGCCCGCACCCAGCGCGGCCGCGATGCGCTCATCCGGCTGCACCTTGGAGACGGCGATCAGAGTCGGCGCGGGCACGGCTGCGCGCTCCGCCGCCTCGCTCAGTTCAGAGAGGATTTTCGCGCGCGACTGGGCTATCGGGGAGGTCATGGCCGCGCCTTATGACAGCCCCTCGCCCCTGCAAAGCCTGCTCGGCGCGGCGCAGGCCTTGAGGCAAGACTATCTGGCGGCAGGCGGTGTGCCCTGCGCGCTCGCGCCGCTCGTGCTGATGAGCGACCGCGACCGCACGCCCGATATCGAAACGCTGGCCGCGCGCATGCCCTCCGGCTCGGCCCTGATCTACCGCGAAGCCTTCGGTGGTCACGACCATGAGCGCGCCAAGAGGCTGCGCGGCATCACGCGGGCGCGCGGCGTGCAGTATCTGATCGGGGCGGATGCACGGCTGGCGTGGGAGGTCGGCGCGGACGGGGTGCATTTCGCGCGCGGGGGCGGGTCGAACCTGTCCGCACTGCGCCGCGACCGCCCGGAATGGCTGCTGACCCGCGCTGCCGTGAAGTCGGGCGCGGAACCCGCGGGCGAGGCGCTGGACGCGCTCTTCGTGTCGTCGGTCTTTCCCAGCCGGAGCCCGTCGGCCGGAACGCCGACCGGGCTGGATGCGTTCACCTCACGAGTGGCCGAAAGCTCCGCCCCGGTCTTTGCGCTGGGCGGGGTGACGGCCGAAACCGCGCCCGCGCTCATCGGCTCCGGCGCTGCGGGACTGGCCTCGATCGACGGCCTCGCCCGCGCCCTGAGAGAGGAAGCCTCCATGCCCGTCGCACCCAACCCGCCCAATAAGGGCCAGGACACCATCGTCGCCGATCCCAAGGGCGGCGTCTCTATTTCCAAGGACGAAGGCGGGGAGCTGATCACCTACACGGCCACGGTCGAGGGCGAGAGCGCAACAGGCGAGCTCACCTTGCGCCGTGTCGCGGACGGCGTGTGGAACGCCAACCACACCGGCGTGCCCAACGACATCGGTGGGCGCGGCGTCGGCAAGGCGCTGGTCGAAGCCATGAGCGCGGACGCGCAGGCGCAAGGCTGGCGGATCATCCCGGGCTGCCCGTTTGTGGCCAAGATGTTCGAGCGCAAGCCGGAGCTGGCGGTGGGGATTACGTAGGCTGCTGCCACCTTTCATCTCGCCGACTTGATAGCCTGCCCCGGACTAGATCCGGGGGCGAGCCCATGGACAGGTCTTTCCGCGAGGTGCGTGGGAGCTTGGTGACAGATCTTAAGCCAATCGACGAGGTGCTCTCGGACGACAGGCTTGGGCCATGGGCTCGCCGGTCAAGCCGGCGAGATGGGAAGTCGTTTAGATTCTCAGAGACTCTCGATCAGAAACTCCTCCTCCAAGAGGGGAGAAGTTTTTCGGAACGCATTTCGCGCCTAGAACTTGATCCCGCCCTCGATGAACACCGCGGTCGCCTTTTCGCGGCCCAGCGTCGCGACGCCGCCGACATCGCGCAGGCTTTCGCGGTCGGCATATTGCACGCCCGCCCCGATCGTCACGTTCTCGTTCCAGTCATAGCTGACCCCACCCGTGATCTGGTCGGACGTCAGCTGCAGATTGTCGTCCTCCGCATGGCCGTAGTTCAGCGTGAAACCGAGCGGTCCCGGCTTCCATGTCAGGCCGACATCATAGGCGGTGTAGTCGCCCGCGAGCAGGCCCTGGTTTGACTGCAGCCATGAGCCGCCCACGGTCCAATCGGACAGGCGCACTTCCACGCCCGCGCCGTAGCTTTCCAGATCGTCCAGTCCCGCAAGGCCGGAAGCCTCCGTGCCGCGCGCGTAAGTGGCCGTGCCCTCGACCGACAGGCCGTTCGCGAATGTGCGGTCCAGCGACAGTCCCGCTTCGATGACGTCTTCGAGGTCGGGCGCGATCACGCCCGCAATGCTGTTTGGCTCCACGCAATAGTCCACGCCGCAGACATTGGCGTCGAGCGCATAGGAGACGCCGAACTGCACGCCCACACCGATGCGGTCGCCGAGCAGGCGCGGACTGGTATAGGTGACTTTTTCCGAGAAGCCCGACGCGTCGTTGACCGTCTTGACCGCGTCCAGACCCGTATAATCGACGGGCGAGTTCGACGCGCCGACATTGAGCGTGGTCGGCGCGCCGAGACTGAACAGATAGGCCGCGCCGTCATCGCGGCCGACGGTCACGTCACCATAGGCGCTGCGCAGGAAGATGTGCGCGGACTCCAGCGCGATCTGGGTGTCCTTTTCGACGTCGAGCCCGAAGCTGTAGGCTTGCGAGGTATGGCCACGCAAAGCGACGGGCGCGCCGTCTACCAGCACGGACGCGCAACCCGCCAGCGTGGGCGGGCAATCCGGAAGGCGGCGGGTGAAGCCGCGGCGGCCCGGATCGTATTGGGCGCGCGCGCCGATGTTGAAGCCGTATTCCAGCCCGCCATCGGTGACGGCGCTGACGTCGAGGTCGATATCGGCGTCGCCGACGAATGCCTCTTCCCAGCCGTCATCGGTCGCCGTATCGAGCTTGCGCGCGGCCGCGCCGCCGCGGATCCCGCCGCGGATCAGCGTGGACAGCGTGTCGAGGCCGAGCCGCTGTTTCCATGTGCGCGGGCCCTGTTGCTGAAGGGGGGGCCGGGGCGCGGACGGGTAGCCCGGATTGCCATAGCCTTGCGCGCCGTAATTCGGTGCGGGGTAGCCCTGCGGCGTTTGGGGTTGTGTCTGGGGTTGCTGGGTGTAGCCTTGGTTTTGATGACCCTGGTTCTGGTAGCCCTGTTGCGGATAGGTCTGCTGCGGGTAGCCCTGTCCCGGATAGTCCTGAGCTGGCGCTGTCCCATAACCCTGTTGCGGCTGGCCATAGTCGGCGGGCGCCGCGGGCTGAGGGGTCGGAGCGGCCCCGAACTCCGCGCCCCATTGGGCGGGCGCGGGCGGCGTCGTGTAGGGTTGTGCCGGATAGCTTTGCGGAGCTGCCTGCGACGGATAGCTGGGCGCGGGGTAGGATGCGGGAGGCTGTGTCCGCACAGGCGCTTGAGCTGGAGCAGGCGCGGGCGTTTCCACTTCCCAGGCCTGTTTCTTCTTCTTGCTGGCAAAGGGGCTGTTGCTCTGCGCGGACGCCACCATGCCGAGGCCCATGGCGAGCAGCAGCGTCGGCCCGGCGGACAGCAGCAGGCGTTTGGTGGTGGATGCGCGCATGCGGCAGGCTCCGTTGGCAAAGCGGCGTGAATGTGACCCTTCGCCCGCGCCCGTGAAGATAGGGTTAACGCGGTGTTTACCAAACCCCGCGCCCACGCCGCAAAAGCGCGCCCATCATGGCAAACTGTTTATGAAACGCGCCCTTTCGCGTGGGGCCCGCCCCCGTTATAGCCGCGCACGTCGTCGATTTTTGCGCCAGGTTCCTCATGTCCCATTTCCGTCACGCGGCCCGCCTTCTCACGCTCGCCGGGGCGTGCGCCATGCTCTCGGCCTGCGGTACGCTGGGTTTCGGGGAAAAGCAGTCCGAGCAGGAGCGGGTCTCCCGCGCCGTGCGCAATGCGCCGGCCAACGGTGTGAACTCCTATCTCTGGCGCGCGACGCTGGAAACGCTGGACTTCATGCCGCTGTCGCAAGTGGATCCATTCGGCGGCGTCATCATCACCGACTGGTTCGCCGACCCGGCCGCCCCCAATGAGCGCATTCGCGCGACGGCCTATATCCTCGATACCAATCTTCGCGCCGACGCGCTGAAGGTTTCCGTCTTCAAGCAGACGCGCAGCGGAACAGGCTGGGACGATGCGGCCGTCGATGCCGACACGGCCCGCCAGGTGGAAAACGCCATCCTGACCCGCGCCCGCCAGCTCTACATTGCGACCGTCGATAGCTAGAACCGTCGTTTCACAACGTCCGCGCGGTAGCGCGGGGGCCGTCATCTGTTAAACTGGCCGCATGTGGGCTAAATTGACCGGACGCACTTTCGCGTCGCTGGATGCGGCGGAGACTGCCGAAGAGGCGTTTGACGCGCTCGTCGCCTACGCCCGGTTGCTCGACGCCGATCTCGTCTCCTACCATCACTTCTCCCCGCCTTTTGCGCGCGGGCCCGAAGAGATATTGATCATGTCCCACGGATTCCCGAAGGACTGGGTCGCGCATTACCGCGAGCACGAGCTCCATCTCATCGATCCCATCACGGCCTATGCGACCTATCAGACGCGGCCCGTGCGCTGGTCGGACGTGCCCGGGCTCACAAAGCTGACAGCCGAACAGCAGCGCTTCATGGACTCGCTCTATGACTGGCTTGCGCCCGGGGACGGCAAGGCGGTGCCCGTCTTCGGACCGTCGGGTCGCCACGGCTATGTCGGGATCGGCCGCCGCACGCCGTTCTCGCGCTGGTCGGGGCCGAAGCTGCGCACGGTCCAGGCGGTGTGCGAGGCGATGCATTTGCGGGTCTGCGAGATCCTGCTGCGCGGCCTGCCGCAGGATTTCGAACTGACCGAGCGCCAGCAGATCATCCTGCAGGCCATGGCCGACCGCATTCCCGACGCCATGATCTGCGGCCTGGTCAATCTGCGCCCGCCTGCCCTGGCATCGGCCATCGAGCGCCTGCTGCGGACCATGCGCGTCAGCGACCGGCCCAGCGCCGTGCTGCGCGCGCAAGGCTTGGGGCTGGTGGATTAGCGCCCGGGACTAGCCGAAGACCGGCTTAACGATCGCGAGCACGACGATCAGGATTGTGACCAGCGCCGGAACCTCGTTGATGCGGCGGAAGAACTTTTCCGACTTGGGACGGCCACCGCCGAGAAACGCCTTGCGCGTCTTGGCGAGAAAGCCGTGATAGGCGATCAGGGACAGCGCGGCCAGGACCTTGACCCAAAGCCAGAGCTGCAGACCCGCCGGGCCATTGCCCCAATTGTATCCGATCAGCACCAGCCCCAGCACGAAGGCCACAATCATGGCCGGGTTCATGATGATGCGCAGCAGCTTGGCTTCCGCCTCCTCCATCTTTGCCTCCAACTCGCCCCCGGCCTGCGCGACCGAGTGATAGACGAACAGTCGCGGCAGATAGAGCAGCCCCGCCATCCAGAAGATGACAGCGCAGAGATGGAAAGCCTTGATCCAGAGATACATGGCCGCGCGTTAGCGTAAGGGGCGGGATTGGGGAAGCGTGGGCCGTCGGATCGCTATGATGGTTTCAGTCCATGACCCGTACCCATCGTCAATCCCGGCCTAGGCCAGCCGCGCCACCAGGATCAGCAACGACCCCGCCAAGCCCATCGCGATCCCCCAGGCCCTGCGTCCCCTCACCCGCTCGCGCAGGAACACCGCGCCCAGCAGCGCC
>JAHDEU010000046.1 GCA_020628635.1 Hellea sp.
AAACGTCCCGGGCTGTGGGAGACGACACCCACACCGACGACGACCCCGAGACCGACCGGATCTACGCGATCCGGGTGTTCCACGATCTGAACGATCACGACGTCACACGGGTGGCCGACTTTCGCATGAGTCACTCCTTTCATGCGATGGCGGCCATGACGCTGCAGGCGCTTTCGGGGGGCCGCTTCGTCATGGGCATCGGGCCATCCGGCCCCCAGGTGGTGGAAGGCTGGCACGGCGTCGCCTATGGAAAGCCGCTGATCCGCACGCGCGAATTGGTGCCCGCGATGCGCACGATCTTGGTGCGGAGCTGCGCCATTTGCGGGCTCTGCCCGATCAGCGTGTCCACGACTGGCGTCTTGTTCTTGAGTTCGCGGTTTTCGCGCCGCAGCTGCGCGGCTTCCAGCGCGCGGGTGGCCGTCACGATCAGCTTGTCCGCCTTGAACGGCTTGACGATGTAGTCATAGGCGCCCTTGCGGATGGCCGACACGGCCGTCTCGACCGTTCCGTGGCCCGAGATGATGATGACCGGCAGGTCCGGCGCGCTCTGCTTGAGCGTGTCGAGCAGTTCGATCCCGTCCATGGAGCTGCCCTTCAGCCACACATCGAGAATGACAAGGTTGGGTGCGCGGGAGCGGACGGAAGCGAGCGCTTCGTCGGACGTGGCCGCTTCGCGCGTCTCGAACCCTTCGTCCTGGAGAATGCCCGCCATCATGGCGCGGATGTCGGCCTCGTCCTCGACGATCAGGATGTCATGCGTGCTCTGGGTCATGCGGGGTCCTGCAGGGCGAGTGGGAGGGAGACGGTGACCTGCGCGCCGGGGCGGCCGTCATCGCGCGTCATCAGGGACAACCGGCCACCGTGGTCCTCGACGATGCGTTTCACGATGGGCAGGCCGAGCCCCGTGCCGCCGTCGCGCGAGGTCACATAGGGTTCCAGCAGGCGGTCGATGTCGCTGTCCGGAAAGCCCGGACCATTGTCGCGGATGACGATCTCGATCCGGTCCATGCGGCGGCGCAGGCTGGTTTCCACGCGGCCTTCCCAACTATCCGGCTGCTCGTCGGCATTGCGCATCACGGCTTCGGCGGCGTTCTTGTAGATATTGGTCAGCGCCTGGATCAGCAGGCGCTCATCTGCGCGCACCGGCAGCGCGCCCGGCCAGTCGCCGACGCGGCGGAAATCGACATTCGGGAAGGCCACGCCCTGCTCGAACAGCACGTCGGCCAACACGACGGTCAGGTCCTCGTTCTCGAACTCCGGCTGCGGCATGCGGGCGAAGGCGGAAAACGCGTCCACCATGCGCTCCAGCGAGCCGACCTGGCGCACGATGGTCTGGGTGCAATTGTCGAACACCTCGCGGTCCTCGGTCAGGACCTTTCCGTATTTGCGCGACAGGCGTTCGGCCGACAGCTGGATCGGGGTGAGCGGGTTCTTGATCTCGTGCGCGATGCGCCGCGCGACTTCGCGCCAGGCGGAATGGCGCTGGGCTGCGACGAGCCGGGTCATGTCGTCGAACGTCACCACCCAGCCCGTATCCTGCCCGCGCCGCTGGCCACGGCCCTGCACCGCGGACCGGTAGGCCGCGACGCGCAGATCGATGTTCATGGAGCCGCTGTCTGTCTCGAAGGTGATCTGGTCTTCCGCCGTACCCGTCACGCTTTCGCGCGCGCGTGCGAAGGCGGGGCCGAACTCCGGCAGCGCGTCCGTGATCGACCGGCCCACCAACCTGTCGGCGGGAAGGCCCAGCAGGCGCTCGGCGGAAGCGTTGATCAGCGTGATCTTGCCCTTCTCCGTCAGGCCCAGCACGCCCGCGCGCACGCCGGACAGCACGGCCTCGGAAAACTGGCGGCGTTCCTCGGACACGTCGTGTTCGCGCACCAACTCGTCGCGCTGGCTGTTGAGCTGCTGGCTCATGCGGTTGAAAGCGGAACCGAGATCGCTGATCTCGCCCCACTCTCCCGACACGCTGACCCGCGCGCCCATGTCGCCGCCGCGAATGCGTTCGGCCGCATCGATCAGCGAGGACAGAGGGCTGATGATGCGGTTTGCGAGCACGAGCCCCAGCAGCGTCGCCGCGATCAGCAGCAGCAACACGGTCTCGATGAAGGTCAGCGCGAAGATGCGGTTCATCCGCGCTTGCGACGCCGTGAACCCGTCGATCCGGCGCGACGCCTCGTCGATGCCGCGAATGTTGGAAAGCACTTCGGAGGACGAACGCAGCATCCGCCCGGTGTAGAGCAGCGTGTCGGAGTTGGGCTCAAGCCTGGCCAGCCCGATGATGTAATTGCTCTCGTCGTTCTGCAGGAACTCGACATTCTCCGCACTGACGCTGCGCAGCATGTCCGGGCGCGGGACTTCGAACGCCGGCGCTCTGGGGCCGATCGCCTGCGCCAGCACCTGCCCGTCGTCCCGCAACAGGATGATGGCATCGAGGTCCCGGACCCGCGCGGCGAATTGCAGCTCCGCCGTCAGGGTGATGCGGTCGGCCACCCCGGACTCGCGGCCGCTCAGCCCGCTCAGCACCACGCTCATATCCGAGGTCAGGTCGCCGACCTCCTCGTCATAATAGTCGGACAGCACGACCCGCGCGGCTTCCATGTTGTCGCGCACGTCTGCCCCGAACAGCCCATTGATGTTGCGCGAAATCAGCGAGGCCGAGAACCCGCCGATGATGATGGCGGGCACCAGCGCGGCAAAGCTGAAGATGGCCACGAACCGCCGGTGCAACAGCGGAGCCGACTGGCCATGGCTGGGGGCGAACAGGTTGATGTAGACACGGTAGCCCAGATAGGCCGCCAGCAGCGCAATGACGAAGAGGTTGGCGCGCAGGATGTCGTAGGCCACCCCGACCTGGGCCTCGCTGTTGGAAAAGCTCAGCGTCGCACCCATCACGGTCAGCACGATGGCGGAGATGAAGACCACGCCGAACAGCGCGGAGCGCGCGATGCGCGGCAGGGTGGAGGGACCCGCCGGCATGGGCTCGCGCAGGATGGCGTCGCGCGTTTGCGCGTCTCGTTCGAGATGCGGACCGGGGGGCAGGTCACGCACGGGCAAGCTGTCGGGCGTGATCACGACCATCCGGCTCTGCTCTCCCTGCTGCGCGCCCGCTAAGGGCTCAGCGCTCCCCGACCTGTTGCATCTTTATCACGGTGTGGCGCGGAATCAACAAATTAGGACACCCCCAACGCCTTTAGCCGCGTGCGCAGCGTGTTGCGGTGGATGCCGAGCAGGTCGGCCGCCTTGGCCCTGTTGCCGCCCGTCAGCCGCAGGGCTTCGGTGATCAGCGGCTGCTCCACCCAGCCCAGCGCCGTCGTGTAGCGCGAGCCGTCCTCGCCGTCATAGTCCGACGCCAGCAGCGAGCGGCAGGCGGTCTCCAGCGACTTGTCGAGCGCACTGCCGCTGCCCGCCTCGCTCGCATCTTGCGGCCGGATATCCTTGGTGAGTTCCTGAAGCACCATCGGCCCGGATATCACGTCGTCGGAATAGAGCACGGCGAGGCGTCGCACGATGTTCTCCAGCTCCCGGACATTGCCGATCCAGTCATGGCGGTGGAGGATTTCCAGCGCTTCGGCGGAGAAACGCCGCGTCTGGTGCGGGCTGGCCAGCGCGAGGAAGTTCTCGGCCAGTTCTACCGTGTCCCGGTCGCGCTCGGACAGCGACGGGATGCGGATTTCAGCGACATTGATGCGGAAGAGCAGGTCATCGCGGAAGGTCCCGGCTTCCACGCTCGCGCGCAAATCCTTGCGCGTCGCGCAGATCAGGCGCGGGCGCTCGGACGCCGGAATGTGTTCGGCCTCGGTCAGGAACGTCAGCAAGTGCTCCTGCTGCTCGGCGGACAGCTCCGCGACCTCGTCCACATAGAGGTCGCCGCCATTGACCTTCTGCAGCGTCAGCGAGGTGTTGGCGAAGTCGCTCGTGCGCAGAAAGGGCCGCTCTCCCCGAGGCCCGCCGTCATGCAGCAACTGCGCGACGAGGTCCTTGCCCGTCCCGACCGGACCCTGGATCAGCACGGGCAAGTTTGCCGCCGCGAAACGCGACACGGCGCGGAAGACGGGCTGCATGGCGGCGGAACGCCCGATCATCGGCAGGCCCTTGCGGCTGGAGGCGGGCTTGCTCCGGCGCGGTCCGACCGACTGCCCGGCGCGCATGATGGCGGATGTGACCTCGTCCAGATCGAAGGGCTTGGGCACATATTCGAACACGCGGTGCTGCCCGGATTTGAGCGCGGTGTTGACCGTGTTGTTGGCCGAAATCACGACCACGGGCAGTTTGGGACGCAGCTCCGTCAGGCGCGGCAGGTGCTCGAAGATCTCCGTGCCGCTCATCATCACATCGGTCAGCACGATGTCGCCCGCGCCGGCTTCGACCCATTTCATCAGCGTGTGCGGATTGTCGGTCGCGCGGACACTGTGGCCCGCGCGGGTCAGCGCCTTGGAGAGCACGAGCCGGATGCTGTCATCGTCATCGGCGAGCAGGACGTCGTATTTCATGGCGATACCTCTGATGCAGGAAGGGGTGCGGGGAGAAGAATGGAGACGGTCGTCTTGCCGGGCCGCGAATGGACCTCGACCAGCCCGCCATGCGCCTGCGCAACCTTGGAAACGAGCGACAGGCCAAGCCCCTGCCCGGTCGGCTTGGTGGTGACGAAGGGCTGGAAGATCTGGTCCTGCAGCTCCGCCGGGATGCCGGGCCCATTATCGGCCACGCGAATTTCGATCGGCAGGTTGCGGCGCACATGGCGACCGCCCTGCCGTCCCGTCACGCCGGAGCGATAGGTCGTGGTCAGGGTGATCTCCGGCGCGTCAGTGTTTTCAAGGGCTTCCTGCGCATTCTTGATCAGGTTCAGCAGCGCCTGCTGCAGCGTGTCCGCATCGCCCGACGCATGCGGCAGGGACGGATCATAGCGCTCCGTGAAGGCGATGCGCGGCTCGGCCGAGCTGATGATGCGCCGCGCCTGCCTGAGCAGGGCGTGGACATTGACCGGCTCGCCGCCCTCCGGGTCATGGTCGCCCAGCGTTTCCATGCGGTCGGCGAGACGCCGGATGCGGTCGATCTCGGAACTGATGAGGTCGAGCAGCGCGCGGCCTTCTTCCGTGCGCACATCATCAGAGAGCAGCTGCGCCGCGCCCTTGATGCCGGCCAGCGGGTTCTTCAGCTCATGCGCGATCATGCGGCCCATGCCGGTCACGACTGCGCCGCCCACGCTGGCCTGGCGCGGTCTCGGGCCTGCCAGCCAGAGCGATACGCCCAGCCCGTCCTCGACCGGATAGATGGTGACATGGCAGGTCCGCTGCTCGCCGCGCCCCGTGCTGACCGTGCAGTCGCGCGTGGTCAGCGCCGTGCCGCTCTCGCGCACCTTTTCTATCTGAGCCGCCAGCGACGGCTCCGCCTTCACGAACTTGTCGAGCGGTTCGCCCCGAAGTTTGCGCGACGCCTCGCCGGTCCATTCCTGCGCGGCCAAGTTGGCGTAGGACACCGCATCGCCCGAGAGCTTGAACAGCGGAAACGGCCAATCCTCGATCAGCGGATCGCTCATGCGGCAGCCCTCCTAGCGGTGAAGAGCGTGCTAAGCAGATCGCGTACCTCGTCCGGGTCCGTGCTGCGGGCAAGCGTGCGGCGGGCGGGGTCGTCGGCGGCCAGCCCCGCGCTGTCGCAATAGCCGAGCAGGTGCTTTCGCGCGATGCGCACGGCCTTGCGCTCCGGGTAGAAAGCGAGGATTTCGCTGTAGTGGTCGAGCGCGACCTCGGTCTTCTCGTCTGCCGACGGCTCGGGTGGCTGGGCAGTCCCGTCCACCTCCGCCATGATGGGGTGCAGCGCCCAGGGCTTCCCGATCAACGAGCGGCCGACCATCACGCCGTTCGCGCCCGACGCCTCCATTGCGGCGCGGGCCGACGCCCCGTCTGCCACGTCGCCATTGACGAAGAGCGGCACATCGACCGCGTCGCGGGTCGCGCGCACCGCGTCCCAGTCGGCGGTCCCCTCGTAGAACTGGCAGCGCGTGCGGCCGTGGACGGTCACCGCCTGTGCGCCCGCATCCACCGCGTCGCGCGCAATGTCCGGCGCGTTCAAGCTGTCGTCATCCCAGCCCAGCCGCATCTTGACCGTGACGGGCACATCGACCGCCGCGACCACGGCGGCCACGATGCGCTGCGCCAGTGCGGGTTCGCGCATCAGGGCCGACCCGCTCATCCCCGTCACGACCTTGCGCGCCGGGCAGCCGAAATTGATGTCGATCAGCTTCGCGCCCGCCTCTTCCAGCGCGGCCGCTCCCCGCCCCATCCAGTAGGGGTCGCGCCCGACCAGTTGCACGGCCATCGGCGTGATGTCTTCTGCGCCGGCCGCGCGGGCCAGCCCGACCGGATCGCCCTTGGCCATCCCCTCACCCGCTACCATCTCGGACACCACTGCGCCCGCGCCGTAGCGCGACAGGATGCGGCGGAAGGGCAGATCGGTCACGCCGGACATGGGCGCGACCAGCACGCGCGATCGCAAGGGTAGCTTGCCGATATGGAGCGCCTTTGGCATGAGGGCGCGCATAGGCGAGGCCAGACCTCCGCACAATATTTCAGCAACACACGGACCCCGCTTTGACAGTGCGCGCACTCATTTTGGTCGCTGCCGGACGCGGCGAACGCGCGGGCGGAGGAATCCCGAAGCAATACAGGGTGGTAGCGGAGAAACCACTGCTGCAGCACACGATCGACGCCGCACAATCGCTGGGCTTGTTCGCCAGAACCGTGGTGGTCGTCGCGGCGGGTGACAGCCGCATCGGACAGCTTGTGGGCGGATTCCGATCGGTCACGGGGGGAGCGACGCGAACGGCATCTGTGCGCGCCGGGCTGGAATCACTGCGCGATGCGGGCGTGGACGAGGTCTACATACATGACGGCGCGCGGCCGTTTCTGACGCGCGCTCTGGTCGAGCCTTTGATGGAGGCTTTGGAAACACATGACGGCGCCGTGCCGGGCCTTGCGATCGTCGATGCGATCAAGGGCGAGGACTTCGCGAGCGTGGACCGTGACCGCCTGAAACGTGTGCAGACACCGCAGGCCTTTCGCTACCCGGCGATCATGGCCGCCTTCGACGCCCTAGCTCCCGACGCCAGCGCTCATGACGATATCGCCGTGGCGCGCGAGGCCGGGCTGAACCTCGCCTTCACGCCCGGGCTTGAGGCCAATTTCAAAGTGACAGTGCCGTCCGACTTCGCCAAGGCGCAAGGAATGTTGACTGGCCCCTCAATGACGGTTTCCGGTTCCGGCTTCGACGTCCACCGGCTGGAAACATCGGACAAGCCACTGATGATCTGCGGTGTGGAGGTGGACAGCCCTCTCGCGCTCGTCGGCCATTCCGACGCGGATGTCGGCCTGCATGCGCTGACTGACGCGATCCTCGGCGCAGTCGCGAACGGAGACATCGGCGACCACTTCCCGCCGTCCGATCCGCAATGGAAAGGCGCGAGCTCCGACCGCTTTCTCGCCCACGCCATCGCGCTCGCAGGTGAGGCGGGCGCCACGCTCGTCCATGCCGACATCACGCTGATCTGCGAACGCCCCAAGGTGAAGCCCTATCGCGAGGCGATGCGTGCCAAGGTCGCCGAGATCACGGGACTCTCCCTCGCCCGCGTGTCCGTGAAAGCGACTACGACGGAACGTCTCGGCTTCACCGGCCGCCGCGAGGGCGTCGCCGCGCAGGCCGTTGCGACCGTGGAACTGCCCCGATGACCGATCCCGTACTGGCCGACATCTTCAAGCGCTCCGCCGACCTGCTCGACGCCGCGACGTCTGCCGGCGTCACCATCGGCGTGGCGGAAAGCTGCACGGGCGGCCTGCTCGGCGCGGCGATCACGGCAATGCCGGGCAGTTCGGCCGTTTTCGAAGGCGGCGTGCAGACCTATTCCAACCGATTGAAACGAGAGCTGCTAGGCGTGCCGGACGCTCTGCTCGAAATACATGGCGCGGTCAGCGAGGAAGTCGCGCGGGCCATGGCGGCGGGTGCACGCGAGCGCCTTGGCGTGGACATCGCGCTTTCGATCACGGGCATTGCGGGTCCAGGCGGAGGCTCGGATGACAAGCCAGTCGGCACGCTTTGCTTCGGACTTGCCAGCGCGCAGGGCGTCATCTCCATGCGCAAGGTCTTCGCGGACCAGAGCCGCAACCGCGTGCGCGACCATGCCGTGCTGCACGCGCTCAGCCTGCTGACCGAGACGGCGCGCGGTCTAGGCTAGGCTGACCCCGGCCGAACGGGCCTCTGCCAACACGTCGATCTCCGCGGTATGCGGCGCGACCTGTTCGCAATGGGTCTGGGCCTGTTCGACGAAGACATTGCGGATCATCACCTTGGCCTGGTCGAACTTCTGCCGCAGCAGCGACTCCAGCGGGAAGACCAGCCGGACTTCGACGTGGAAATCCACCAGGGTCGAGCCGTCGGACAGCGCGTGAAATGTCCAGCTATTGCGCAGCGCCTTGACCGGTCCGCCGCGCTGAGCTTTCTCCACGGTGACCGTGCGTGCCGCATGGTCTATGGTCACGCGGGAGGCGAAGCTCTCGCGAATGCCCTTGTAAGCGATCATGGCCTCGGCCTCGAAACCGTCCGGCAGGTCGCGCGTCTTGCGCAGCGCCGCCATGGCCGGGACGAAGTCGGGATAGCGCTCCACATCGGTCACCAGCCCCATCACGCAGTCTGGCGCGTAGGGGATGCGCTCGGCGAAGCTCGTGGCTGGCATCAGTGACCGAGCTTCAGCAGACGCGCCGCGCGCAGCTCCGCGAAGTCGCTATCGGCATGGTAGGAGGAGCGGGTCAGCGGACTGGCCGACACCATGAGGAAGCCCTTGGCGCGGGCGATGGTCTCATAGGCCTTGAACTCGTCGGGTGTGACGAACCGTTCCAGCTTGGCATGGCGGCGGGTCGGCTGGAGATATTGGCCGATGGTCAGGAAGTCGATCCCGGCCGCGCGCATGTCGTCCATGACCTGCATGACTTCCTGCTTGGTCTCGCCCAGCCCGACCATCAGGCCGGATTTGGTGAACTGGCTCGGATCGCGTTCCTTGACCTTCTCCAGCAGGCGGAGGCTGTGGTAGTAGCGCGCGCCCGGACGGATGGAGAGATAGAGGCGCGGAACGGTCTCCAGATTGTGGTTGAACACGTCCGGCTTGGCGTCGATCACCGCCTCCGCCGCGCCCGCTTTTCGCAGGAAGTCGGGCGTCAGGATTTCAATGGTGGTCTTCGGTGATGCCGCGCGAATGGCGTCGATCACATCGACGAAGTGCTGCGCGCCTCCGTCCGGCAGGTCGTCGCGGTCGACTGACGTGATGACGACGTGGGCCAGCTCCATCTCGCGCACGGCTTCCGCGATCTTGGTCGGCTCATAGGCATCGACTTCCTGCGGCAGGCCCGTCGCGACATTGCAGAAGGCGCAGGCCCGCGTGCAGACTTCGCCCAGGATCATGAAGGTCGCATGGGACTTCTCCCAGCATTCGCCGATATTGGGACAGGCGGCTTCCTCGCAGACCGTGACGAGGCCCTTGTCCTTCACCAGCTTGCGCGTCTTGGCATAGCCCTCGGACGTCGGGGCCTTGACGCGGATCCATTTCGGCTTGCGCAGGACTTCGGTCTTGGGCCGGTTGGCCTTCTCCGGATGGCGCGGGCGCTTCTGGATGTCGATGAGGGTAGCCATTGGGAGAGGATGTGGCCCGGGCGCGGAGGATTCACAAGTGCGCAGTTGCAGGGCCGGGTTGACGGAATGACGCAAATGAAAGGCGCGCTGCGCGCGGCTTGTATGTTGTGTCCCCCTCCACCACCGCTGCGCGGCGGTCCCCCTCCCCCTTGCGGGGGAGGA
>JAHDEU010000047.1 GCA_020628635.1 Hellea sp.
GCCAGCGGGTCCAGGCGGGCAAACTGATCACGCCGCGCCGCAACACATCGGTGTATATCATGCGGCCCTCGGTTCCGGTGTCGTTCACCTCCATGAAGCCCTCCACCGCCGCCAGGGCGCTCGCGCCGACATGAAAGACGCTGCGCGGGTCGAGGTTCGCCACCGTGTCCTGCGGGCTGTGGTAATGGGCGTATCGCCCGATCATGGAGAAGTTTGCCGCATCGATCGGCAGGCGCAGATATTCGGTCACGTCCGAGCCATTGGGCATCATGGCGTAGATGTCGGCCGCCATGGAATTGGATAGCGGCCCGAGCGTGCCCGAGCGGTGCAGGCTGGCCATGTCTTTCGCGTTGGGCGTGCTGGTCTCGAACATGGTCGCCGTGCCCTGATTGCCGCGCGCTTCCATGGACACGACCGCGCCGATCCGTGCCGCCACCGGGCTGCGCTGCACGAAGCGCGACGCGCCGAGCAGGCCGACCTCCTCGCCGTCCGTGATCAGCACATAGATGGGCCGCGCGGTGTCTTGGTTCCGGAAATGCCGCGCGATCTCGATGCTGGCCGCCACGCCCATGCCGTCGTCTGCCGCGCCGGGCCCGGCGGCGACGCTGTCATGGTGGGAGGCGAGCATGACCGCGTCGTCTCCGGGCCCCCCGACCCAGAAGCCGATATTGCGCACCCGCCCGCAGACCGTGCCCCAGCGGTTGGAGCTGCAGTGGAAGGCGTCGTCCACCTCTGGTTTGAAACCGGCGGCCTCGATCTCCGCGAGCCAGCGTTCGATCACCATATCCGACTGGTCGCTGTCGATCGTGTGGGGCCGGTCGTCGCCCAGCACGCGCTCCAGCATTGCCATGACCCTTGCCGTGTCGAACGGGTGGTCGGGATCGACGGCGGGCGGCTGGACGACCATGTGACGGGTTAGCGTTACCAGCAGCAGCGCGCCCGCGAGGATGATCAGTCGCATGGCGCGTGCCCGCATGGCGTGTCCTCCCCGATCTCCTGACCCTTGCGGCTTGCCCGGCCTGTCTTGCTTGCGCAAGTCAGCCTGACGAACTGTTCACTAACGCATGACTTGACCCAAAACCATTCACGTTTATACATAAAGCATGAACTCGAACTGGTCCGACTATCCCGTATTTCTCGCCGTGGCAGAGGCGGGGTCGCTCACGGCTGCGGGCCGCAAGCTCGGCATGAGCCAGCCGACCGTGGGCCGGCGCATACGCTCGCTCGAGGACCATTTCGGCACGCCATTGCTCAAGCGCCGGGACGGGCAGTTGATCCCGACCGTGTTCGGACAGAGCATGCTGGATCACATCCGCCGCATGCGCGACGAAGCCGCCGCCATCGACCGCTCCTCCGCCACGCTCGAGGATTCGCTGTCGGGCGTGGTCAGGCTGAGCGCGACCGAAGGCTTCGGCACGGCGTGGTTGCCCGGCGTGATGCAGCGCTTCCGCAGCGAGCATCCCGACATCCTCGTCGATATCGGCATCGGTTTTCGCGACTACAATCTGGCGCAGCGCGAGGCCGACATCGCCCTGCGCTGGAATTCGCCGGGCGAGCAGAACAGCCTGATCGGGCGCAAGGTGGCGGATGTGAAGTTCGGCATCTTCGCCAGCCCCGACTACCTCGCGCGCGCGGGCACGCCGGGAAGCCTGTCCGATCTCGCCGGCCATGACGGCGTGATGGCCGAGATCATGGACGGCAAGCTGCTCTGGATGATGGACGACGATACGGACGAACCGCTCCACATGCCGGGCCGCGTGACCTTCAAGAGCAACTCCATCTGGGCCTTCTACGAAGCGCTGGAGCAGGGCTACGGCATCGGCATGCTGCCTATTTCGGGAGCGTCGCGCACCAATCTGGATCTCGTGCGCGTGCTGCCGGAGATCGAGCATGAGGAGCCGCTCTTCATCGTCGCCCACCAGGACCTGAAGCGCTCGGCTCGCATCCGCGCCGTGTTCGACTATCTGGTCGAGGCCTTCCGCCAGGACGCGGCCTTCATCAATCACGGCGCCGAATCCGTCTTCATGCCGGGCAAGTCGGACCTCGTGCCGCCCTCCACGCTGCGGCGCGACGCAAAAGCCGGCATGTCGCGGTTGGCAGCGGCCGAATAAGCCTTATGTGAACAGGCATGGAGCCTGCCGGTAAAGACACGATCGACTTCGGATTCGAGACCGTCGACCGGTCCCAGAAACAGGGCCGGGTCAAGCAGGTCTTCGACTCGGTCGCCGACAGCTATGACCGCATGAACGACCTGATGACGGGTGGCCTCCACCGCGTCTGGAAGAATATGGCCATCACAAAGCTCAACCCGCGCCCGGGCGAGCGGCTGCTGGATGTGGCGGGCGGCACGGGCGACATTGCGCGGCGGTTCATCGCGGCGGCTGACGATGTGGTCGAGCGCAAGGGCGGCAAGCGCGCTTCGGCCGTGGTCTTCGACATCAATTACGAAATGCTCCGTGCGGGCATTGATCCGCGCAAGGACACCGACATGGATCTGGAGCGGGTCTGCGGCAATGCAGAAATGCTCCCATTCGACGACAACAGCTTCGACGCGGTCACGATCTCCTACGGCATTCGCAACGTCACCGACCGCATGGCGGCCTTGCGCGAATTCCACCGCGTGCTGAAACCCGGCGGGCGGTTGGGCGTGCTGGAATTCTCCACACCACCGGAGCCGCTGATCGCGGCAGCCAATGATCTCTACTCGTTCAACGTGCTCCCGCGTCTGGGGCAGGCGGTCGTCGGCGACCGCGACAGCTACCAATATCTGGTAGAGAGCATCCGCCGCTTTCCGAAGCAGGAACAGTTCGCGGCCATGATCCGGGACGCCGGTTTCGCCAAGGTCAGCTGGGACAATTACAGCGCGGGCGTGACGGCCTTCCATATGGGATGGAAATTGTGAGCGACCTGCCCGAAACCCTTCCGGAGACGATCGACGACGTGCAGGCAGCCAGCGCCGCGCCGCGCCCCAATAGCTTCTGGCTCGATTTCGGGCCGCTGCTGATCTTCTACGTCGCCTACCAATATCTGCGCCGCTCTCGCCCCGACGACGCCATGCTGATCGCGGCGGGCATCTTCGCCGTGGCCGCCGTCGTGGCGCTGGCCATCGGTTGGGCCAGGCACCGCCATGTGTCGGGCATGTTGATGCTGTCCACCGCCATCATCGTGGTGACGGCCGGCCTTGCGCTGTTTTCCGGCAACAAGACGATCTTCTTCATGAAGCCCACCATCGTGAACGCGCTGTTCGGCGTGGCGGCGATCGGCGGCGCGCTGATCGGCAAGAACGTCATCAAGATGATGGTGGGCGAGGCCTTCACCCTGCCGGACGCGGCCTGGGCGACGCTCGCCATCCGCTGGGGGCTATTCTTTTTCGCCATGGCCGCGCTCAACGAGGTCGTCTGGCGCACGCAGTCCGAGAACTTCTGGGCGAACTTCAAGCTCTTCGGCTTCCTGCCGCTGACGCTCGTTTTCACGCTGAGCCAGTTCCCCTTCATCCGCCGCCATGGTGGGCTGGACGGACTGACGCGCGGATAGCCGAGTTCGATGCGCGCGAATTTGTGCGAGTAATTAACCTCGATTGCAATCTGGACCGGTTTGGCCAGAACTGACGTTTGCTATTTGTCAAAGTCTGGTTCAGCATTGTCACATGTCTGCCGCATATGGGGTGCGGGGGACTGGGGTTTGGACAATGCAATCTTCGACGTCGCGCGCCGCGCGCGCTATCGCCACGCTTGGGCCTTTGGATAATTCCAGCCGGTCCGGCTCCAGCGATGCCACATATCTGCATATCCGCTCCGCGGGCCACCGCCACGATGTCTTCGAGCCCTTCACGCCGGAGCAGCAGGAGCTGGTGGATTGGCTGTATGCACACCAGGCCGACAAGGACCTCTGCATCCGCGCCTGGGACGCCTTCATCGCGCTGGATTGACGTGCTGCGACCACCCGCTCGCGGGCCTTTGGCGTTGAACGCCCGGCGCGCTTCCCTATAACGGCGCGCAAACACACATCCCCAAAAGGACCCTCCCATGGCTTCACTGGACAGCTTCGGCTGCGAACGCACGCTTACCGTCGCCGGCAAGGACTACACCTATTACGACCTGAAGGCGGCCGAGGCTGCGGGTCTCGACGGCATCTCCAAGCTGCCGCGCTCGCTCAAGGTGCTGCTGGAAAACCTGCTGCGGTTCGAGGATGGCAAGTCGGTCAAGAAGGCCGACATCCAGGCCATGGCCGACTGGTTGAGCACCCGCACATCGACGCACGAAATCGCCTACCGCCCCGCGCGCGTGCTGATGCAGGACTTCACCGGCGTTCCGGCCGTGGTCGATCTGGCCGCCATGCGCGACGCCATGGTGACCCTCGGCGCGAGCCCCGAAGCCATCAACCCGCTCAACCCCGTCCACCTCGTCATCGATCACTCGGTCATGGTCGACTATTTCGGGACGGCGAACAGCGAAGAGAAAAACGTCGCGCGCGAATATGAGCGCAATGGCGAGCGCTATGACTTCCTGAAATGGGGCCAGGAAGCGTTCGACAATTTCGCCGTGGTCCCGCCCGGCACCGGCATCTGCCACCAGGTCAATCTTGAGCACCTCGCCCAGACTGTCTGGACCAAGGACGAGAATGGCAAGACCTACGCTTTCCCCGACACGCTGGTCGGGACCGATTCCCACACCACCATGATCAACGGCTTGGGTGTGCTCGGCTGGGGCGTGGGCGGCATCGAGGCCGAAGCCGCCATGCTCGGCCAGCCCGTCTCCATGCTGATACCGGAAGTCGTTGGGTTCGAGCTCACCGGCAAACTGCCCGAAGGCGCGACCGCCACGGACCTCGTGCTGCGCGTGGTCGAGATGCTGCGCGAGAAGGGCGTGGTGGGTAAATTCGTGGAATTCTACGGCAGTGGTGTCGACTACCTCGCGCTGGAAGACATGGCGACGCTGGCGAACATGGCACCGGAATACGGCGCAACCTGCGGCTTCTTCCCGGTCGATGACGACACGCTGCGCTATCTGAAAGCCACGGGCCGCGACGACGACCGCGTCGCGCTGGTCGAGGCCTACACCAAGGCCCAAGGCATGTTCCGCACCGACGAAGTGCCGACCTTCACCGATACGCTGACGCTGGACATGGGCTCGGTCATGCCGTCGCTCTCGGGCCCCAAACGCCCGCAGGACCGTTTCGATCTGCGCGGCGCGGACGACACGTTCGAGCTGATCATGACCAAGGATTTCGAGAAGGCGGGCGACGCGTCGAACCCGACGAAAGTCGAGGGCCAGGACTTCACCGTCGATCACGGCCACGTGTTTATTGCCGCCATCACGTCCTGCACCAACACGTCCAATCCGTCGGTCATGATGGCCGCTGGTCTGGTCGCGAAGAAGGCCAATGCGCTCGGCCTGCAGGTCAAGCCGTGGGTGAAGACCTCCACCGCGCCCGGCTCTCAGGTCGTCGGCGAATATCTGGAGCGCTCCGGGCTTCAAGACGAGCTGGACCAGCTCGGCTTCGATGTCGTGGGCTATGGCTGCACGACCTGCATCGGCAACTCCGGACCCCTCGCGCCCGAACTCGCCAAGGCCATCGCGGATGGCGATCTGGTGAGCTGCTCGGTGCTGTCCGGCAACCGCAATTTCGAGGGCCGGATCGGGCCCGACATCAAGGCCAACTTCCTCGCCTCGCCGCCGCTGGTCGTGGCCTATGCGTTGGCCGGGACCATGCATCACGATATGGAGAACGACCCACTCGGCCAGGACAAGGACGGCAATGACGTCTTCCTCAAGGACATCTGGCCCGACTCCAAGGAAATCGCCGAAGCCGTGCGCGGCTCCGTCACGCGCGACCTGTTCGTCTCGGAATACGCCAATGTCTTCAAGGGCGACGAGCGCTGGGCCGAGATCGAGGTCGAGGGCTCCAACGTCTATAACTGGAAGCCCGCCTCGACCTATGTGCGCAACCCGCCCTATTTCGAGGGCATGGGGCTGGAGCCGGATGCGGTTCGCGACATCGAGGGTGCGAACATCCTCGCCCTGCTCGGCGACTCCATCACGACGGACCACATCAGCCCTGCCGGTTCGATCAAGTTCGAAGGCCCCGCAGGCCGCTACCTGCAGGACCGTCAGGTGCCTCGCAACGAGTTCAATTCGTTCGGCTCGCGCCGCGGCAATCACGAAGTGATGATGCGCGGCACGTTTGCCAATATCCGGCTGAAGAACCTGATGGCGCCCGGCACGACCGGCGGCGTCACCAAATATGTGCCGACCGGCGAGGTGATGAGCATCTTCGATGCCGCCCAGCGCTACAAGGCGGATGGCCGCGATCTGGTCGTCTTCGCGGGCTCGCTCTACGGCAATGGCTCCAGCCGCGACTGGGCCGCCAAGGGCACGATCCTGCTGGGCGTGCGCGCCGTGGTGGCGTCGAGCTTCGAGCGCATCCACCGCTCCAACCTGATCGGCATGGGCGTGCTGCCGCTGGAGTTCCAGGACGGCGACAGCTGGGAGTCACTCGGCATGACCGGCGACGAGACCGTGAGCATTGGCGGGATCGACAGCCTCAAGCCGATGGACACGGTCGATGTGACCGTGACTTTCGCGGACGGTTCGACCAAGACCGTCACGACGAAAGTGCGCATCGATACGGAGAACGAGATGGAGTATTACCGCAATGGCGGCATTCTCCACTACGTGCTGCGCAATCTCGCCCGCGAGGAGAAGATGGCCGCCGAGTAGCGTGACCTTTTTCATCAAGACGACGAAGGCCGGGCATGTCCCGGCCTTTTTCATGCGCGCAAGACAGGCCCGGCCTCGTGCAGACGCCGACCCATGCGGAACTGCATGGTCGGCCTTGCGAAAAGAGACTGCAAATCATTCGCAATTGTTGTTGAACTTGCAAATCATTCTCATGTAGAGGGCGGCCCGAGAAGGACCACATGAGATGACACGCCCCGCTACACCCCGCCGACGGCTCGGCAGCGCCAGCCTGATCGCGGCCATTGCTGCCGCCCAGCCGGCTTTTGCCCAGACGGCGGAGACGAGTGCGCCCGTCGACGAGATCATCGTCACGGGCCAGTATCTCTACACGGATTCGGTCAACGCGCTGCGCTCGCCCACGCCCATCATCGACGTGCCGCAAAGCCTGTCCATCGTCACGGCGGACGAGATCGCCCTGCGGGGCTTCACCCAGATCGGGCAGATCATCGACTACACGCCGGGCGTCGTGAATTCGCAAGGCGAAGGCCACCGCGACGCGGTCGTGTTCCGCGGCGTGCGCTCCACGGCGGACTTCTTCATCGACGGCATGCGGGACGACGTCCAGTATTACCGCCCGCTCTACAATCTCGAACAGGTCGAGATCCTGCGCGGTCCCAATGCGCTGCTGTTCGGGCGCGGTGGCACGGGCGGCATTCTCAACCGCGTGACCAAGAAGGGCCAGCTCGGAGAGAGCTTCACGGGCTACCAGTTCGGCATTGATACGCTGGGCGCGGCCGCTGGCAGTGTCGATCTGAACTTTGCGACGACGGAAAACTCGGCCGTGCGGATCAACGCGCTCTACGAGCAGCTGAACAACCACCGCAATTTCTTCGATGGCGAGCGCATCGGGTTCAACCCGGCCGCCCGCGTGGCGCTCACGTCCGATACCACGCTCGACCTGTCCTATGAATATGCCGACCACGCGCAGTTCATCGATCGCGGCATCCCGACGGGCGCGGATGGCCGCCCGGTGGAAGCCTTCGAGGACATCGTCTTCGGCGATCCAGAAATCAACGAGACGACCCTGCAGGCGCACCTGCTGCGCGCCTCGGTCCAGCACCGGTTCTCGGATACGATGAAGGCCAATGTCAGCGCCTTCTATGGCGATTACGACAAGTTCTACGGCAATCTCTACGCGGCCAGCTATGACGCGGCAAACACGCCCGACCGGGTCACTCTCGACGGCTATGAGGACACGACCGAGCGCCAGAACCTGATCCTGTCGGGCACGCTGATCAACGAATTCGACACGGGCTTCCTGCATCATATCGTCGTCGCCGGCGTCGAGTATATTGACACCAACTCCGACCAGAACCGATTCAACACCTTCTTCGATGCCTCGCAGGACGACCGCGAGAGCTTCACCGTGCTGCCCGTGCTGGGCGTATCAAATGGCGTCGGCGTGAATGCGGACGGTGTGGCGACCACCAATGACTTCTCGGTCGATCTGAACGACGACACGCGCGTCGATATCGGCGTGTTCTCCGCCTTTCTGCAGAACGAGATCGCCATTTCGGAGCATCTGGACGTGATCCTCGGCGCGCGCTTCGACAGCTTCGATATCGAGGTCTTCAACGTGCCCGCGTCCGAGACCCGCACGCGCAGGGACGAGGAAATCTCGCCCCGCTTCGGCCTGGTCTACAAGCCGCGGGAGAACATCTCGCTCTATGGCTCCTATAGCGAGAGCTTCCAGCCGCGCTCCGGCGAGCAGTTTGCCAACATCAATGGCAATAATGACCGGCTGGACCCCAACACTTTCACCAATCTGGAAGCCGGGCTGAAATGGGATGTCTCGCGGGGTCTCAGCCTGACGGCGGCCGTGTTCGAGATCGAGCAGGAGAGCCCGGTCGTGTCCGACACGGACGCCTCGACCTTCGACATCATCCGCTCCAATATATCCGGGTTCGAGGCGCAGCTGAAAGGGCAGCTGACGGACGATTGGTTCCTGTCCGCCGGCTACAGCTATCTGGACGGGAAGCAGGCTGGGTCAGAGCTACGCCCGCGCGAGCTGCCGCGGCATACACTATCGCTCTGGAATGCCTATCAGGTCGCGGAACAGTTCGGGCTGGGGCTCGGCCTGACCTATCAGGACGACAGCTTCGTCAACAATTCCAACAGCGCGGTGCTGCCCAGCTACACCCGCGTGGACGCGGCCGCCTGGTACGATGTGACCGACACGATGCGCCTGCAGCTCAATGTCGAGAACCTCACGGACGAACTCTACTTCCCGACCGCCCACGCCACCCATCAGGTAAGCGTCGGCCGCCCGCTCAATGCGCGCCTGTCCGTGTCCAACCGGTTCTAACCGATTTCAGAAATTTGTGTGACAGTCCCCGGCCCCTGTGGCCGGGGCCTTGCTCCCAACAAGCCGATGCTGCTGGGATAAGCTGTGGTTCACGCGTCGGCCAGCTCGCGCGGCTCCTCGCCGCCGCCATAGATCTCGTCCATGAACAGGTCGAAGATCCGTCTTCCCGCACTGATGTCCATCTCGGTCTTGCCGGCCATGGCGGCCGTCAGCGAAGCGCGCGCAATGGAGCGCGCGAGCGAGGGCAGCATGCCCGACGGCACGTTCTCATAGGCCATCTTCCAGCTATCGAACGCGCGCTGCTCGACCTCGCCGTCATGCAGGATCTCGATGTCGGTATGGCGCGGGTCGTTGCGGATGAGGTGGAACAGCTCCAGGATCGTACCGCTCTCGCCCTCGATGATCTGCAGGAACGACTTGCCGTCATAGCAGAGCAGGCCGGTCACGCCCTCGCGCGTGTTCTTCTCGCGCGAATGCTCCAGCAGGGCCTGGACCTGGGCGTCCGTCATCGGCTCCGGCGTGCGGGAGCTGTAAACGAGTTCTGTCAGGACGTCGGCCACGGGCGGCTCCGGCTGTGTTGGATAGTTCGGTTACGCGCGCCCGGTGACGCCAGTTTGCGACATATTGCACATTGGTGGCGCGCGCCAAGGCGTCGCGGGGCGCGATCCAACAAAAGTTGCGGATGGTTGGTGTGGCTAGGGTCGGCCTTTTCTCCCGCCGATCCTCATATCCAGCGGCCCCAGCTGGCGCGAGCTGGCCTCGCCCGACAGGCACCA
>JAHDEU010000048.1 GCA_020628635.1 Hellea sp.
CGACGCGGCAAACGGCGCAGCCGGACGAGTGCTGCCCGCCGTGCTGGAACGGCTCGGGGCGGTTGTCGACAAGATCGGTACGGAAACGGACGGCCGGTTTATCAATGACGGCGTGGGCTCGAACAACCCGGCGACACTCGCGGCGCGCGTCCTGGAAACCGGCGCGGATGCAGGCGTGGCCGTGGACGGCGATGCGGACCGCATTGTTCTGGTCGATTCGCGCGGGCGCATCGCGGATGGTGACCAGATCATCGGCCGGCTCGCTACGCAGATGTCGTCGCGTGGTTCACTTCGCGGAGGGACGGTGGTCGCGACCGTCATGTCCAATCTGGGACTGGAGCGGCATGTCGAGGCGCTGGGCCTCGCCTTCGAACGCACCAAGGTCGGTGACCGGCACGTTGCCAAGCGCATGGCGGAGATCGGCGCAAATCTTGGCGGCGAGGCATCCGGGCACATCTTGCTCACCGACCACGCTCGGACGGGCGACGGCACGCTGACGGCGGCTCTCGTGCTGGCGGGACTGCGCGAGTCAGGTTTGGGCAGCGAGGCATATTTCCATGCATTCGATCCCGTCCCGCAAACACTGGTGAATGTCCGCTACGCGGGACCGTCCCCGTTGCAGAATGCGCAGGTGGCGGACGCCATAGCGGCGGAGCAGGACGCTCTAGCGGGTCAGGGCCGCATCCTAGTCAGGGCTTCGGGCACCGAGCCGCTGATCCGGATCATGGTCGAGGGAGACGATGCGGCGCTCGTTACGGCGACGGCGGAAAAAATGCGCGCTGTGGTCGAAGGCGCTGCACAACAGGGCTGAATTTCGTTGCGCGCGCCGGGCGTGCCGCTACATCGAACCCTAGGGGAAAGCCGACGCGGGCGATTTGCGCGCGGTCCGGTTTTTGTGCAAGGGGAGGCCGCGTCTGTGGAGCCGGGGAGCCTGGATACGAGTGTGGTCGTCAGCGCCATTGCCGTGGCCCTGGCTGTTGCGCTGTCCGTTGTCGTTCTGGTCCTGCTGCGCCAGAGCTCGCGCGTCGAGCGGCGCTGGAAACTGAGAGCGCGCGATCTGGACCGGCAGCTCGGCCGCTACGACGCGGTCTTCGGCGCCTATCCCGGCCTCGTGCTCGTCTGGGATGCGGGCCGCATAGAGCCGGACGACCCCTATGGTGATCCGCGCGTCTTCGGCTCGCCCGCAACGCTTGCCTCCATCCTGCGCTTCTCCGAGCCCGGACGCACGAGCGAGGTCGCGCGTCGGGTTCTGATGGCGCTCTACGACCTGGACACGATATCCGAAGACCCGAACAGTGATACCTTGCGCACATTGCTCGGAGCGTTGCGCGCCAAGGGCGAGACGTTTGCCGTGTCGATCGTTCTGCCGGAGGGCAATGTGATCGAGGCCGATGGCCGGGTCGCGGGACAACAGGTCGTGCTGTGGCTGGAGGACGCCTCCATTCGCGGTGAAAACGAACTGGAGGCCATTGAGCGGTTCGAGACGTCGCGTCTCACGGCCGAAGTCGATCCCGTTGCCTTTGTCGAGATCATGCGCCGCGCGCCATTTCCGCTCTGGCGCATGTCGGGGTCCGGGCAGATCAACTGGGCCAATCCGGCCTATCTCACGGCTGTCGGCGGCAAGGACCTGCGCGACGTGATCGATCGCCAGCTGCAGCTCCACCCCAGTGCGAGCGCGCGCGCGGCAGAGGTTCTGAGCACACTGCAGCCGTCCGAGACCGAACTGCCCATCGTTTCCGCCAGCGGAGACCGCCGGGCGATGACGATGAGCTTGTTCCCGGTCAATGGTGGCGTGGCGGGCATCGCCGTCGATGCGAGCGAAACCGATGAGCTTCGCCGGTCGCTGCAGCGCCACATCACCGCTCACCAGGAGTTGCTGGACACGACCGGCGAAGCGGTCGCTGCCTTCAATGCGGACGGCACACTCGCACGGTACAACCGGGCCTTCGTGGACATGTTCAAGCTCGACGCGGCCTGGCTCGACACGCGCCCCACCCACGCCAACGTGCTCGACCGCCTGCGCGAGACCGAACAGGTCCCGCCGCTCTCCGACTACAAGACGTGGAAAGCGCAGGAGCTGTCCTACTATTCCGAATGGCCATCCGAGGTGCCGGAGGAGCTGTGGACGCTTTCCGATGGCCGTGTCTTCCGCCTCGTGCGCATCCGCGATGCCGACGGCGGAATCAGTCTGTTGCTGCACGACATGACAGACCGGATGACGCTCAAGAGCCAACTCGGCACGCTGATCAACGTGCAGCGCGCCACGCTCGACAAGCTCAACGAGGGCATCGCCGTGTTCGGCACAGACGGCCGTCTGCGCCTGCACAATGCCGCATTCGCCAGGCTCTGGGGCCTCAGCGAGGAGGAGCTGCAGGATGGACCGCTTTTCTCCCGCCTGATCGAACTCTGCTTCCCGCTCTACCACGACACGGAGTTCTGGGCGGCGCTCAAGGCTCGGGCGACGGATCCCAACCCGGATGTGCGGCGCCATGTGGACGGCGAGATCACCCGTTCGGACGACCGTGTCATGCGATGGCTGTCCCGCCCGCTGCCCGACGGGGCGACGCTGATCGCGTGGGACGACGTCACGGCCTCGCGACAGACCGAGCGCGCACTGCGCGAACGCGCCGAAGCGCTGGAGGAGGCCGATCGCATGAAGAGCGAGTTCGTCGGGCATGTGTCCTACCAGCTGCGCACGCCGCTCACCACGATTTCCGGCTATTCCGACTTCCTGCAAAACGGCGGCGCGGGCGAGCTCAACGACAAGCAGAGCGAATATGTCTTTGCCGTGCAGAGCGCGTCCGAAGACCTCGCCAAGGCGATCGACGACATCCTCGACATCGCAGCCATCGAAGCCGACAAGCTGGATCTCGAGCTGGGTGACGTCGAGATCTACGGTCTGCTCGACCATGCGATGGATTATGTGGTGCAAAAAGCAGAGGATACGCGCATCACCTTGGACCTCGTCTGCGACCGCAATATCGGCGTGGTGCGGGCCGACGAAACGCGCATGAAGCAGGTGGTCTACAACCTGCTCGCCAATGCGCTGCGTTTCACAAAGCCGGGGGGGTTCATCGAACTGGGCGCGGAGCGATCAGCCGGTGGCGGCGTGCGCGTCTGGGTCCGCGACACGGGCGTCGGCATTCCGGTGGAGCGTCAGGGGCAAGTCTTCGAGAGCTTCGAAAGCTCGCGCGGCGGGGTCGGGCTCGGCCTGACGCTTGTGCAGCAGATCATCGAAAAGCATGGCGGATGGGTCGAATTGGATAGCGTCGAAGGGCAGGGGACGCATGTGTCCTGCTACCTCCCGCGCGAAGCCGCGACGGATGCGGCACATCCCGAGCTGTTTGCGGTGGCGGATATCGCCTAGGGACGCTCGCGCTGCGCTAAACGACATCCAGACCTTGAACGATATCGTCCCCGGATTGATCCGGGGCCCATTCGCATTACGAATGGTTAGCTGACTTCGTATCGGCGGTAGCCCGGCGTTGATGCGAATGGGCCTCGGGTCGAGCCCGGGGACACGGTTTGCGGATACTTTCACAGACCATCGCAAGTGCCGACTCTCCCGCTTGCATCCCCATCCGCGCTGCCATATGACGCGGCTCCCGCCTTCCTGCATTTCGAAAGCACATTATGGCTCGCGTCACCGTTGAAGATTGCGTCGAACAGATTCCAAACCGGTTCGATCTCGTCCTGCTCGCCGCGCACCGTTCGCGCAACATCTCGGCCGGTGCCGGGCTGACCGTGGACCGTGACAACGACAAGACGCCCGTCGTGTCCCTGCGCGAACTCGCCGAAGCCACGCTGGACCTGGACGATCTGCGCGAAAGCCTTGTCACCAATCTGCAGCGCGTCATCACCGATGACGACATGCCGGACGAACTCTCCGAGGATGCGGCACCCGTGCTCGCCATCGAGCAGGGCGACGCGGCTCCCAAGGAAATGTCCGAAGCCGACCTGCTTCGCGCACTCCAGGGCGACCGCGACAACGACAGCAGCTCGCGCTTCTAGTCGGGCCACCGCAAGACATCCCAAGGCCATCGGCACTCCGCCGGTGGCTTTTTTTGTGGCCCGCGTTATAGCCGCGCGGTGAACGAGCAATCCGGCAACATCACAGCCGCGCCCAAGAGCGGTGCGAGCTATCTGCGCCAGTTCGAGCTGGTCGAGCGGGTCAAGGCCTATGACCCGAGCGCGGACGAAGCGTTGCTCAACAAGGCCTATGTCTTCACTGTCAAGGCGCATGGCTCGCAGAAACGCCATTCCGGCGATCCCTATTTCGCGCATCCCATCGAAGTCGCGGGCATCCTTGCCTCGCTGCACCTTGATGTGGCGTCGATATGCACGGCGCTGCTGCACGATGTGCTGGAAGACACGGACGTCACCCACGAGGAGCTTGCCAAGCAGTTCACGCCGGAGATCGCGGACCTCGTAGAGGGCGTGACCAAGCTGTCGGGGCTCAAGCTCCGGCCAACCACGCGCGAGGAAGCACAGGCCGAGAACTTCCAGAAATTCGTGCTGGCCGTTGCCAAGGACGTCCGCGTCCTGCTGGTCAAGCTGTGCGACCGTCTGCACAATATGCGCACGCTGCAACACCACCCGAAGCGCGCATCGCGCGAGAGGATTGCCCGAGAAACCCTTGAAATCTATGCACCTCTTGCTCGGAAGATCGGTGTGCAGTCCATCTGCGACGAGTTGGAGGACCTGTCCTTCCAGCATCTCAACCCCAGTGCATTCGTCAGCATATCGCGCAGGCTCGATGCCTGGCGTGCGGAGCAGGGCGAGGCGATCAGTGAGGTTTCGACAGCGTTGCGCGATCTGTTCGACCGCTCCGGCATGACCGTGCGTATCTACGGCCGCGAGAAACGGCCCTTCGGCATCTGGCGCAAGCTGCAGCGCCAGAACATCAGCTTCGACGACGTGGCCGATCTCTATGCCTTCCGCATCATCACGGAAGACGATGCGGACTGCTACCGCGCGCTCGGCATCCTCCACCAGCATTACCGCGCCATCCCCGCGCGCTTCCGCGACTTCATCAGTGTGCCCAAGCCCAATGGATACCAGTCGCTGCACACGACCATCCGCACGCCCGACAATCGCCGCGTCGAAATCCAGATTCGCACGGAGAAGATGGAAGACGTGGCCGAACGCGGCGTGGCGGCCCACTGGGCCTATAAGGACCAGTCCTACGCCTATGATCCCGAGAGTGCGCGCCAGTCCGGCTCCGACCCGCTGTCGCGCATTCGACCATTGGTCGAGATCATGGAGCAGAGCGGCGATGCGGCGGAGTTCCTCGAGCATGCCAAGCTGGAGATGTTCGCCGACCAGGTCTTCACCTTCACGCCCAAGGGCGACCTGATCGCACTGCCGCGTGGCGCGACGCCGCTGGACTTCGCCTATGCGGTCCATACGCGCGTGGGAGACACCTGCATCGGTGCCGTCGTGAACGGCCGCGAGGTTCCGCTGCGCACCCGGCTCGGCAATGGCGATGTGGTGAAGATCATTCGCGGCGGCATGGCCGAGCCGCAGGACGGTTGGGAGAACATGGTCGTGACCGGCAAGGCGCGGTCCGCCCTGCGCCGGCTGACGCGCGACGGAGAGGCGGAGGAGTTTCGCCGCATTGGTGCCATGCTCGCCGAGCACGCTTTTACACGCGAGAACCAGAAATTCTCAGAAGGCGCGCTGGACGAGGTCATCAAGAAGCTGAACGCCGATTCGGCCGAAGGCATTTATGAGCGCCTCGGTCGCGGTACGCTGTCCATGACGGAGTTCATCAAGGGCGTCTTCCCGGAACTGACCGAACGCGGCGCCGATGACGAGATGGCCAATCGCGACATCATCACCGATGGGTCGGTCCGGCTCTACATCAAGGGCGACGGCCTGCGTCCCGGTGTCGGCCTGCATCTGTCGCCCTGCTGCTCGCCCATTCCGGGCGACCGCATTATCGGCGTGCAATCCGCGCGCGCCGGAATCGACATCCACACCATCGACTGCGAGGAGTTGGAAGCGCGCGAGGCGCAGCAGGAACACTGGATCGATCTGGGCTGGCGGCGCGCGGCCGAGCTCGCGGCCTCGGTCGCGCGGCTGACGGCGACGGTCGAGCATGTCCCCGGCGCGCTTGCCGACGTGACGCGCATAGTCAGCGAGAACCGCGGCAATCTCATCAACATCCGCACGCTGCAGCGCAGCCCGGCCTTTTTCGACATGTTGCTGGACGTGGAAGTGCGCGACACGCGGCACTTGCTTGCCATTGTCGCGGCGCTGCGGACCTCGCCCTATGTCGTGGCCGTGGACCGCACGCGCGCCCTACAGGAGATCCGGAATGCAGACTGACCCCCAAATGCAGACCGAGGACGTGCTGGACATGTTCCGCGATGCGGGCGCGCTCCTGGAAGGACACTTCATCCTGTCCTCCGGTCGGCGTTCGCCCGTCTTCCTGCAGAAGGCACTGATCTTCCAGGACCCGCAGCTGACGGCGGAGCTTTGCGACGCGCTGGCGCAGAAGGTCCGCGAGACACTCGACGTCGTGCCGGATGTGATCATCGCCCCGGCCATGGGCGGCGTCATTCCGGGTTACGAGATGGCGCGGCAGCTCGGCCTGCGCTCCATGTTCATGGAGCGGGAAGGGGGCGAGTTCACCTTGCGTCGCGGTTTCTCGCTAAAGCCGGGCGCGAAGGTGCTGATGGTCGAGGACATCGTTACGACTGGCCTGTCCTCACGTGAGACCATTGCTGCCATCACGGAGGCCGGCGGCGACGTGGTAGCCGGCTGCTGCATCTTCGACCGGTCCGGCGGAGACGCCGATATAGGCGTGCCGCTCGTCAGCCTCGCCGCGCGGCGCTTCCCGGACTACGGTGCCGACGCACTTCCATCTGAGCTCGCCGACCTCCCGGCTATCAAGCCCGGCAGCCGGGGCCTTTCATGAGCCTGCGCCTCGGCGTCAATATCGATCATGTCGCGACGCTGCGCAATGCGCGGGGCGGTTCGCATCCCGACCCGGTCGCCGCCGCGCATGTCGCGATCGAGGCGGGTGCTGACGGGATCACGGCCCATCTGCGCGAGGACCGACGCCACATCCGCGACGACGACATGGAGCGGCTACAGGCGCTATGCCTTGAGACGGGAATTCCGCTGAATTTCGAAATGGCCGCGACGGACGAGATGGTCGGGATCGCTACGCGCATCAGGCCGCACGCTGTCTGCCTCGTCCCGGAAAAGCGCGAGGAGCGTACGACGGAAGGCGGGCTGGACGTGGCAGGCCAGCACAACCGGCTCGTGCCCATGATCCAACGGCTGGCAGATAACGGCGCGCGGGTGTCGCTCTTCATCGAAGCGACCAGGCGCCAGATCGACGCGGCGGCGTCGACCGCGGCCGAAGTCGTGGAGTTCCACACGGGAGCCTACGCCCACGCGCTGGACGATGGCGATCAGGCACTTGCGGACAGAATACTCGAACAGCTGGTCGAAGGCGGAAAGCTTGCCTCTGCCGCTGGGCTCGAAGTGCATTACGGCCATGGCCTGACCTTTGACAACGTCGCCCCCGTCGCGGCGATACCCGAGGCCATGGAACTCAATATAGGCCACTTCATCATCGGCGAAGCAGTGTTCATGGGCCTTGCCCCGGCCATTGCGAAGATGCGCGACATCATGGACGCAGCGCGCGCAGACGCATGATCCTCGGCATCGGCACCGACATCTGCGATATTCGCCGCATCCGCGCCATCTATGACCGCCACCCGCTGCGCTTTCCAGCGAAGGCCTTCACGGAGGCCGAGCGCGAACGCTGCGACAGACGATCTGATCCCGTGCCCTGCTACGCCAAACGGTTTGCCGCCAAGGAAGCGGTCGCCAAAGCCATTGCGACCGAAGACAGCGGAGCGCTGTCATGGCACGATGTGGAGGTCGTAAACCGGATCTCGGGTCGTCCCGACATCGTCCTGCATGGGGGAGCGGCGGAAAGGCTCGCCGGCATGACGCCTGCGGGACACACCGCCTCCATCCGCATCAGCCTGTCTGATGAGCGCGACTATGCTGTCGCATTCGCAGTGGTTGAAGCGCATCCGGCCTGATAAGCACCGCCCATGTTGAAGCGCAAAGCAAAGCCCGTCGTGGTGGAGGCCGAGACGGATGAGGAGTCCGGCGGTGGCCTGATGGAGATCGTCTCCACCGTGCTCTGGGCGCTCGGCATCGCTTTCGTGCTGCGGACCTTCCTGTTCCAGCCCTTCACCATCCCCAGCGCGTCCATGTATCCCGGCCTGGTCGAGGGCGACTATATCATCACGTCGAAATACTCGGTCGGCTACGGAAAGCATGCGGCCGAGCCGCTGCCATTCCCGGATGTCGATGGCCGCCTTCTCGGTCGAGGACCGAAGCGCGGAGACGTCGTGGTATTCCGGCCGGAGGGCGTGAACTACAACTTCATCAAGCGTGTCGTCGGTCTTCCTGGTGATCGGATGCAGATGATCGACGGACTGCTGCACATAAACGGCTCGCCTGTATCGGCCGAGACACTCCGCACGGAAGCCTATGTCCACATCGTCGAAGGCGTGGAGCGCGGCACCGAAACCGCCGAAGTCATCCGCGAAACACTGACACCGGGGGACGATCCCCACATCATCTACAACACGTCCGACAACGACTCCGGGGACAATACAAGCGTTTTCACTGTGCCCGCCGGCCATTACTTCATGATGGGCGACAATCGCGATCATTCGGGCGATTCGCGCTATCCCGTGCGGGGAGGGCGCCTGGGCATCAGCGGCACGGGCTATGTCCCGGCGGAGAATATCATCGGCCGCGCGGAATTCATCCTGCTGTCCGTCGATCACGACTTCCGCCTCTTCAACCCGCTGAGCTGGGGCAATATGCGCGGCTCCCGCTTCTTCAAGCGCATCGACTGATGCTGGAAGAGCAGCGATACAACCGGGTGAAGGCGCTGGAGGAGCGCATGGGCTACCGCTTCGACGACCGCGCGCTCGCCATGCGCGCGCTCACCCATAGCAGCTATGGCGACGGCAACCGCGAGGGTCCGAACAACGAACGGCTGGAATTTCTCGGCGACCGGGTGCTGGGTCTGCTGACCGCGCACGCGCTCTACGACTATTCCAAGGAAGCGGAAGGCACGCTCGCCCGCCGGCTCAACGCGCTGGTCCGCAAGGAGATGTGCGCCAAGATTGCGCGCAAGCTCGGCATGGGCGACGCGCTGCTGCTCTCGCCGTCCGAGGACCGGCAGGGCGGGCGGGAGAAGACATCGATCCTGGGCGATGTCTGCGAAGCCATGATCGCGGCGATCTATATCGACGGCGGCATGGACGCCATCCAGACCTTCTACGACACCCACTGGATGCCGGAATTCGAGGCCGTCGTGTCGAAGTCGGCCAAGGACCCGAAAACCCACCTGCAGGAGATCGCCATGGCGGCCGGGCATGGACTGCCGCGCTACGAAGTGGTGGAACGCAGCGGGCCGGACCACCGTCCGCTCTTCGTCGTGTCCGTCACCGTCGAAAGTGTGGGCGAGGCAAAGGGCACGGGCAAATCCAAGCGCGATGCGGAACGTTTCGCCGCGCGGCACCTTATCGAAGCGTGGCCGACTTGAACGATATCCAGACGCGCAGCGGGTTTGCCGCCATTCTAGGCGCGCCCAATGCGGGCAAGAGCACGCTGACCAACAGGCTGGTCGGCGAGAAGATATCCATCGTCACCCACAAGGTGCAGACCACCCGCTTCCAGATCCGCGCCATCGCCATGCTGGAGACCAGCGAGGGCCATCCGGCTCAGGTCGTGCTGGTCGACACGCC
>JAHDEU010000049.1:0-1648 GCA_020628635.1 Hellea sp.
CCGGCATGGGCGCGCCGTCCAGACCCATGACCTCGACGGCCGAGCTCGGGCCTGCAGCTTTCACCTGCTTGCCGCGCTCGTCCATCATGGCCTTGACCTTGCCCATATATTCGTCGGCCACGATCATGTCGCCGCGCTTGAGCGTGCCGCGCTTGACCAGCAGGGTCGTGACCGCACCGCGGCCCTTCTCGAAACGGCTCTCGATGACGAGGCCGTCCGGGTTGCGCTTCGGATTGGCCTTGAGCTCCATCAGCTCGGCCTGCAGCGTGATCGCCTCGGCCAGCGCGTCGAGCCCGGTCTTCTCTTTCGCGGACACCGGAATCGCCTGCACGTCGCCGGACATGGACTCCGTGATGACTTCATATTGCAGCAGGTCGGTTTCGACCTTTTGCGGATTGGCGTCATATTTGTCGATCTTGTTGATCGCCACGATGATCGGCTTGTCGGCGGCCTTGGCGTAGCGGATCGACTCGATCGTCTGCGGCTTCACGCCGTCATCGGCCGCCACGACGAGCACCACGATATCCACCGCTTCCGCGCCGCGTGTGCGCATATTGGCAAAGGCCTCGTGACCGGGCGTGTCGAGCACGGTGATCTTGTCGCCGCTTTTCAGCTGCAGCTGATAGGCGCCGATGTGCTGGGTGATGCCGCCCGCTTCGCCCGACGCGACATCGGTGGAGCGCAGCGCGTCCAGCAGCGAGGTCTTGCCGTGGTCGACATGGCCCATGATCGCGATGACCGGCGGTCGCGGCTTGCGGTCCTTTTCCTGGCTGGGTGTATCATCGATCAGGAAGTCGTCCTCGACATCGGCCTCGCTCACGCGCTTCACCGTATGGCCGAAGTCCTCGACGATCAGCTGCGCGGTGTCCGCGTCGATGATCTCGTTGATCTTCACCATGGTGCCCTGCTGCATCAGGTATTTCACGACGTCCGCGCCGCGTTCCGCCATGCGCTGGGCGAGATCGCCGACCGTGATGGTTTCGGGCACGACGACTTCGCGCTGCACTTTTTCGCGCGAGCCGGAGCCGCCCATGCGGCGCTGGCGTTCGCGTTCGCGCTTGCGCTTCACGGCAGCGAGCGAACGCTGGCGGTCTTCCTGGCCGGACAGCGCCGACACGATGGTCAGCTTGCCGCGGCGGCGTTTCTGCTCGCCCTTGGAACGGGTCGGCGGCGCGATGTTGCGCTTGCGCTTGATGCGGCCACCGGCCTTTTCGATCTCGGACTGTTCGCCCGATGTCGCATTACCGTCGCGGTCCAGCGGATTGCCGACGGACTTTTTCTGCAGGCGCTCGGCCTCTTCGGCTTCGGCCTTGCGCTTGGCCTCCTCGGCTTCCTCGAGACGGCGCAGCTCGGCTTCCTCGTCGGCCTTGCGGCGCGCTTCCAGCAGGGCTTGCTCTTCCTTGGCACGTGCCTGGCGGGCGGCTTCCTCGGCGCGGCGCTGCTGCGCGCGCTTCTGCGCATCGGCCTGCGCCTTGGCGAGCGCCTGCTGACGGGCGGTGAATTCGGGCACAGACAGGCCGAGCTCGCGCGCGGCGGCGGCGATCTGCTCGGGCGTCTGTTGCGGGGCTTTCTTGACGATCTGCTTGGGCGTCGCCTTGGGCTTGGGCGCGGTCTTGGCGGCTTCGGCGGCCGACTTGATCGGCGGGGC
>JAHDEU010000049.1:1748-9752 GCA_020628635.1 Hellea sp.
GGCTTCAGCGTGATCTTGGGCTTGGCAGCACCGGACGCGGCGCCGCCGGCACCGGGTTTGACCAGCCGCTTCTTTTTCTTTTCCACCACCACGGCGCTCGAGCGCGTCGTCGTGCGGCGCGGCGTGCGGGTCGGGCCACCGGGGCGGCCGCCGCCCTTGGGACCAGAGGGGCGGTTGGGTCTGTTACCTTGGCTCATAATCGTCTTTCGTCGTGTCGTGTCGTGCGGCCTACTGAGGGCGCATAAATTCCTGAGTGGCCGCATCGCTCCCGCGCCGCCCAATTCGCGGGAAGGCGCGTTGTAAACGAATGGGGCCGGTTTTCAACAGCCGGGATTAGCTCGGACTGCCGCGTTGTCTCTTTCCGGGCGGCTTTTTCCCGGACGGCTTCTGGCCGGGCGGCTCCGCGACGCCCGCGCGCACGCCCCGCTCGGGCCATGCGATCTCGTGCTGGCGGTCCGCCCAGTCATCGGGGACCATCGGTTCGAAGCCGGACAGACGCGCCGCACTCTGGATGATGCCCTTGGTCATCGGCCCGCGCAGCATGGCGGCGTGGACGACGGGTTCGCGGCCCAGCGCTTCGCCGATTTCCTGCGCGGTGAAACAGCCCACGACTTTCGGGTCCGGCAGTTCCAGCTCGCGCGCGGTCGCCAGGCTCAGCGTGCGCAGCTTGCCGCGCCCGTCGGGCTGCCCGTCGCGCGCCTCGATGCGAAGCGCGACCTCGCCGCGGGCCGCTGCCTCGCGAACAGACGATTGCCCAAAGGCGAGACGGCCCGCCTTGCGCGCCATGGTCAGCTGGTTCAGCAGCCGTCGCCGCAGCTGCGCGCGCGTCTGCTCGACGATGGTGTCGGCATCCACCTTGGCATTGCCTTTGAACCCGCGCTTGAACCCGCCGATCTTCACGGCACGCCGCAAGCTCGCCTCGTCTGCGCTCACCCAGACACCCCGTCCCGGCAGCTTGCCGAGCGCGTCGGGCAAGACGTCTCCATCCGGCGAGCGGACATAGCGGACCATGTCGTCGGGATCGCGCACGGCTCCCGACGCCACGCAGCGGCGCTCACGCGGCTTGTGGCCGCGCTTGTCCTCACCAAGACTGTTGGAACTCGCCCTCAGCGGTCCGGGTCACAGGCGCATTATGCGCCTGATCCTTCATTGGCGAAGAGCGCATCGGCCGCTTCGCGTGCGGTTTCGGGACGGGCGTACTCAGCGGGCTCTTCGCCCTCTTCGCCCTCGGCTTCCGCCTGTTCGGCCAGGAGGTCCTCCTCGCTGATCCAGCCCGCGACGACGCGCGCCTGCATGATCAGGTCGGACGCTTCCTCGGTGCTGAACTTCATGCCCTCGAAGATGCCTTCCTCGCGGTGCTTCTCGCCATTTCGGAACTCGACATAGCCGGTGAGATCGTCGGGCACGAGGCCGGCGACGTCTTCGACGGTGAAGGTCTCGTTCTCGCCAAAGCGGACCGCCATGGGCAGGGTCACGCCCGGAATGGTCAGCACCTCGTCCTCCACGCCCAGCTCCTTGCGGCGGGCGTCCTGTTCGGCGGCGACCTTTTCCAGATATTCGCGCGCGCGCATCTGCAGCTCTTCGGCCGTCTCGTCGTCAAAGCCTTCGATGGAGGACAGTTCGTCGAGCTCGACATAGCCGACCTCTTCCATGGTCTCGAAGCCCTCGGACACCAGCAGCTGGGCGACCATCTCGTCCACGTCCAGACCGTTCATGAACAGCTCGGAGCGTTCCTTGAACTCGGCCTGGCGACGCTCGCTCTCCTGCTCTTCGGTCAGGATGTCCAGCGCCCAACCGGACAGCTGGGAGGCAAGGCGCACATTCTGGCCGCGGCGGCCGATGGCGAGCGAGAGCTGCTCTTCCGGCACGACGACCTCGATGCGCTCGTCTTCCTCGTGGATGACCACTTTCGCCACTTCCGCCGGCTGTAGGCCGTTCACGATGAAGGTACCGAGATCCTCGGTATAGGGAATGATGTCGATGCGCTCGCCCTGCAGCTCGTTGACCACGGCCTGCACGCGTGATCCGCGCATGCCGACGCAGGCACCGACGGGATCGATGGAGGAATCGTTGGAGTAGACCGCGATCTTGGCGCGTGAGCCGGGATCGCGCGCGACGGCCACGATCTGGATCACGCCCTCATAGACTTCCGGCACTTCCTGCGCGAAGAGCTGCGCCATGAATTGCGGATGCGCGCGGCTCAGGAAAATCTGCGAGCCGCGCGGCTCTTCGCGCACGTCCATGATATAGGCGCGGATGCGGTCGCCGGGCTTGACGTTCTCTCTGGGGAGAGCCTGGTCGCGGCGGATGACAGCTTCGGCGCGACCCAGATCCACGATGATGTGGCCATATTCCACGCGCTTGACGATGCCGTTGATGATCTCGCCGACGCGGTCCTTGAATTCCTCATACTGGCGGGAGCGTTCGGCTTCGCGGGTCTTCTGCGTGATGACCTGTTTGGCCATGTGCGTCTGCACGCGGGAGGGCTCGATCATCGGCAACGGCGTGGAGATTTCCGTGCCGAGCTCGGCTTCCGGATTGTCCAGCTGCGCGGTGGCCAGATCGATTTCGGTATATTCGTTCTCGACCTCGTCCACCACGGTCATGACGCGGCGCAGCGTCATCTCACCCGTCTCGGGGTGCAGGAAGGCGCGGATGTCCAGCTCGGCCCCGTAGCGCATCTTGGCGGCGCGTTCGAACGCCTCCTCGATGCCGCGCAGCACGATCTGCTTGTCGATGGATTTCTCTTCCGCGACCGCCTTGGCGATCTGGAGCCATTCGAGTTTGTTTGCGGAAACGCCGGCAATCGCCATGGTCTATTCCTCTTCTTCGCTTGCTTTGGCTGCGGCAAGCGCGGCCTCTTTCTTGCGCTGCCCTTCGGCAACCAATTCATCGGTGATCAGCAGCTTGGCCTCGCTGATCCAGTCAAACGGGATGCTCGCCGTGTGCTCGCTCTCGCCGTCCAGATTGATATCGACTTTTCCGTCCTCGACGCCCGCCAGCACGCCGCGAAAGCGCTTGCGCCCCTCCACCATGCGGTCGAGCTCGAGCCGGGCGAGGTAGCCCTCATAGGTCGTGAAGTCGGCGTAGTCCGTCAGCGGACGGTCCATGCCGGGGCTGGACACTTCCAGCACATAGGGATCAGCCAGCGGGTCTTCCACTTCCATCAGCGCCGACAGTTCGCGCGACAGCTGCTCGCAATTCTCGATGCCCATCAGGCCGTCCGAGACACGCTCCGCCATGATCTGCACCGTGCGGCGATTGCCCGCCATCACGCGCACCCGCACGATCCGCAGGCCGAGGTCTTCGGCAACGGGCTCGGCAAGGGCGAGGATCTGCTCGTCGATATGTGTCTTGGTCTTCAGCTCTCAAAATCCCATGAAAAAAGCGGCCATCCCAGTAGGAGGCCGCCGGTAATGTGAGCGCTACATAGGCCGGAGGGTGAGTCGGCGCAAGGGGCCACAGACACTTCTCCCAATCCACTTCCACCGACCCTCTCCCTTGAGGGAGAGGGTGCCCGAAGGGCGGGTGAGGGTGTCAGGTGTCAGAGAGTCTCTCCCAAATCGAACACCCTCATCCGGCCTGTCGGCCACCTTCTCCCTCAAGGGAGAAGGACGACTTTTGAAAGGCCTGGACACCACCCCTAGAGCTTTCCCCGCCCCTGCCCTATATCGCGCCCATGGCCACCACCCTCATCGACAGCGCGCCAGCCCCTGTGCCCGGCCAAGCGCCTGCGGACTCCCGCATCCGCCTGCCCGGCCTGTCGCGCTCCGAGATCGCGGCGGAACTCACCACCATGGGCGTGGACCCGAAGAAGGTCCGTATGCGCGCGGGCCAGATCTTCCGCTGGATCTACAATCAGGGCGTGACCGAGTTCGATCAGATGACGAACATCGCCAAGCCCTTCCGCGAAGAGCTGGCGCAGCGCTTCACCCTCGCCCGGCCCGAGATCGTCGAGCACCAGATCTCCCGCGACGGCACACGCAAATATCTCATCCGCATGGCGCCGGGCGTGGAGGTGGAGAGCGTCTTCATTCCGGATGTGTCGCGCTCCGGTGCGCTCTGCGTGTCGAGCCAGGTCGGCTGCACGCTGACCTGCACTTTCTGCCACACGGGCACGCAGCGCCTGGTCCGCAACCTCACGCCGGCCGAGATCGTGCTGCAGGTCATGGTCTGCCGCGACGATCTGGGCGAGTGGCCGAGCTCGATCGAAGACCGCAAGCTCGTCAACATCGTCTTCATGGGCATGGGCGAGCCGCTTTATAACACCGACAATGTGGTCGATGCGATCAAGACCATTTCGGACGACCAGGGCATGTCCATCGGCCGCCGCCGCATCACGGTCAGCACATCCGGCGTCGTGCCGGACATCGCGCGCATCGGCGCGGAAGCCAACACCATGCTGGCCATCAGCCTGCACGCGGCGGACGACGAGACGCGCACGAAGATCATGCCGATCAACAGGAAGTACCCGCTGGACGAGCTGCTCCAGGCCTGCCGCGACTATCCCGGCCTTTCCAACGCCAAGCGGATCACGTTTGAGTATGTCATGCTCAAGGGCGTCAACGACACGCCCAAACATGCGCGCAATCTGATCACAGCGCTGCAGGGCATTCCGGCCAAGGTGAACCTCATCCCGTTCAACCCATGGCCCGGCAGTCCATACGAGTGCTCCGACATGGAGACGATCCGCGCCTTCGCCGCACGCCTCAAGAAGGCCGGGCTCGCCGCGCCCATCCGCAAGACCCGCGGCGAGGACATCATGGCGGCCTGCGGGCAGCTGAAGTCCGAGAGCGAAAAACGCCGCGCCAGCGACATCCGCCGCGAAGCGCGCGCAAGCCTCGCATGAAGCTGCCCCGTATCACGCCACCCAAGCTCACGCCGCCCAGGCTCAAGCGGCCCGCCCTGCCGACGCTTGACTGGCGCAAGGCCCTGAGCGCGCCTGCCGCGGTCAGCAGCAGTCTCAGCGACAGCCTGATCTCCGGCGTGGGCGGCGCGTTCGACACCGGCTTCGGCCTGTTGCGCGACACGATCGGCGGCGTGCCCTTCTTCGGCACGACGGCAAGCTCGGAGCTCTACGACCACAGCAAGATCGACGAGAAGCATTATTTCCTGATCCCGGACGACCGCACGGAAGACGGCTTTTCGCTGCTTATCACGCGCTGCCTGCCGGCTGGCGTGCCGCCCATCAACGACCTGCCCAAGCGCCGCCTGCTGCACCTGCCGTCCAACGAAGCGCTTCCCATGCTGGAGCACATCCTGCTGCGCGAGGCACGTGAGCGGGCACAGGCCGAGACCGTGACAGGCAATGCGTTCTCCAACAATCTCGACGCCATGATCGACGAGATCGACCGCGTGGACTCCAAGGTCTTCGGCGGCCTGCTGACCGTGGGAGGGCTGGTCGCGCTGGCCAATCCGCTGGCGGGCGCGGCGCTCGCGGCCCATGCCATCATCCCGTCCGTGGGGCTGATCGCCGCGAAATACGGGCTCAAGGCCGCAAGCCGCACCGCGACCAATCTGGAGCTGTCGCGCGAGATCCGCCGTGCGGAAAAACAGCTCACCGCGCAGTTCCGCTCATCCGAGACACTCTCCCTGCTCAACCCCGTGCTCCACCATGTCGGCACGCCGGGCCCGCTCGACATGTGGTTGGCGGAGAGCGAGCGCTTCGCCTTTGCGTCCGATTCTTCCGCATTCGGCGACCACGACATCCGCCGCCTCGCCGCGCTCACCCTGCAGGCGCTGGCCGATTGCGGGGTGGAGGAGCGCGCGCTCGCCCACGCCTTCGAGGTCGCGGAGATCGTCACGGGCGGCCGGGAGCCCTAACCCGGCAACCGCCCCGTGCAGCTCGGCGCCTGACGGTCCAGCCAGTGGGCGGTCCACGCCAGCGCCGCGTTCCAGTTGATGGCCACTTCGTTCATGGAATAGGTCGCGTAGGCGTCGCGCCAGCAGGTCATGCCCGTGCATCGGCCCCTGAGCGTGGAGCCGATGGGGTCGATGAAATTCACATTGTTGGGACCGCCCGACAGCACGCCCGGCGGAGGCAGGGGCAGGTTTGCATCCTCGCCGCCCCGCCAGAAACGGTGGTGCGGGTTGCGCATGGGCCGCTCGCCATAGCCCGTCACGAAGGACCGCGAGAGTGCATTTCGGCCGAGCACATAGTCCATCGAGCCGACCGCGGCGCGGCGGTATTCCGGGCGCACGAATTTGTCATGGGCGTGGCCCAGCACCACGGCGCGGTTCATCATCGTGCCATTGGACCCCCAGTAGAACTCGGCGCGCGACCACGGGATGCCCTGTGCGGATTCCGCGCTTTCCGCGGCGTAGCGGTCGGCCACGGCGCGCAAGGCCGCCAGCGCCCGCGGGTCGTCCTGCAGGCTCAGGCTCATCACGGCGAGGAAGTCCAGATTGCGCCAATCGAACGAGCCGAAGGTGCGGAACTCCGGCACCAGCCGGACCATCGTGTCGCGGTAGCGTTCCTCGCCCGTGGTGATCCAAAGCTCGGCCGCAGCCCAGGCGAATTCATCCACCACGTCCTGGTCGTCATAGGGCCCGCCGCCCGTGAACTCGCCCCAGGCATAGGCGTCGGGCACGCGCAGGGCGGCGTCGAACGCCGTGCGCGCGGCGGCAAGGCAGCGTTCCGCCAGCGCATTGTCGCGCCCGCGGAACACGCGCGCGCACTGCGCGCCAGTGGCGGCGAGATGCAGCGTCGCGGCGGTCGTCGGCGGGTAGAGGCGGCGCGGAATGGTGTCCGTCGTCGGCAGCACGTCATCGCCCGGCCAGCGCACGCCGTGGACCTTGTGGTGGACGAGCCCTTGCGGGTTGCTCAGGGTCAGCCGCAGCGGCCCCGTCGCAGGCTGGCTCCCGCGTGCCAGCGCCATGGGCTGCGTCGAGCTCACCTGGATCGACATCAGGTTCTCGACCCCGCGCCGCGCCTCGTCGAGTATGTCGGACAGGCCGTTGCCTGCTTCGGGCATGACCAGGCTGTTGTCGCCGAGCTGCGCCGGGCACATCACGGTCGGCGCGGTCTTGGAGCGCTCCGCCATGTTGAGCATCATCCAGGTCGCAAAGCCGGTATTGGCCGAATACTGCCCGTAATCGCCCGCGTCGTACCAGCCGCCTTCCGTCGTCAGCGTGTAGCTGCAACCCGGCCAGACCGTGCCGCGCACATCCGCGCCGGAAAAGCAGCCATGCGTGCGGTCCGCATGGCCTGCCGCGCGCGCCAGGCTCGGCGTTCGCGCCGGCACGAAGCCCGCCTCCACGGGTTCGGCAAAGCGCGACTGGTAGAAATAGGACAGGCTGTCGCGCGACAGCTGGGTGTAGGGCCGCAGGGACACGGTGAACGGATCGGAGACCTGCGCTCCGGCCGCGACCGTGTAGCCCTCGCCGAATGCCGTCAGCTCCGAGAAGTCGAAGCGGTGCAGCGGCAGGCCGGATTGCGGGTCGTTGGCTGTCACGAATTCGGACGCGCCGCTCAACACGGCCTGCCCCCGGTCGTTGCGCACGGTGAACGCGATCGGCGCGCGCGAGTTCGACACGATCAGACCGGATTTGGGGCCGTATTGCAGAAAGCCGTGCTGGTTGAGCAGGATCGCGCCGGAGCTCGCGGGCTCCGCCACGGGCGGGCGGGCGGGCGGCTTCTCCGCCGATGCTCCCGACGCGGCCGGCGCGCGCAGCAGGACGTCCGGCGCCGGCGCAGGCTCCGGCGCAGCCGCGTCGCACGCGGCGAGCAGGCCAGCCGTCAGGATGAGGGAAAGATGTCGCACGGAACGTTTGTGGCAGGGCGGGGTCCGGCTGGGAAGTGGTTGTGCGCAGCGGGGGAAATTAACGATGAGGCCTCGCCGTGTATGGGCGCGCGGGGCGCGGATGATATTTGTGTCACCCCTCCGCCGCTTCGCGGCACGCGCGCCCTTCCCCTTCCGCCCATGCGTCCATGTCCCACCGCGGATCCTGCCTGCGGCCTGTGTTGCTTGTCGCCCGAAGTGACACGGGCGCGGGCTCCCACCC
>JAHDEU010000050.1 GCA_020628635.1 Hellea sp.
CGCCTGATGGCCAAGAAGACCCGCCTGTCGGACATTGCGGAAGAAGCGGAGGTGTCCATCGCGACCGTGTCGCGTGCGCTGTCCGACCACCCGGCCGTCAACGATGCGACCAAGCGGCGCCTGCGGGCGATCGCGCGACGCCGGGGCTACACCTTCCAGGACCCGCCCGTGGGCGCGCGCAGCACGGCGGACGCCACGATCTCTATCATCATCCCGCGGCCGCAGGGGCGGGACGGCTGGCTGCGCGATCCGTTCTTCCAGGGGCTGCTGGGCGGGATCGGCGAGGCGGCGCGCGCGCGGCGTTGCGACTATCTCGTCAGCCATGCCGACCCGCAGAGCTTCTCCGATCTGTCGCGGTTGGTGGACGGGGCGACCAATGACGGGATCATCTTTCTGGGGCAGAGCTTCCTGCATGACCGGCTGAACCGGTTGGTTGATCAGCCCGTCAAGTTCATTGTCTGGGGCGGGCAGCTCGACGGGCAACGCTACGCCTCTGTCGGTTCGGACAATACGCGCGGCGGTGAGCGGGCGACGGCACACCTCGCAAGGCTGGGGCGAGAGCGCATCGCGTTCTTCGGCGACACGGATGCGCCCGAGATCAACCAGCGCTATCAGGGCTATCTGCGCGCGCTGCGCGACGCCGGGCTGGAGGCCGATCCCGAACTCGTGTTTCCGGCCAATTTCGCCATCACCTCGGCGGCCAATTCCATGAACGCCCTGCTGTCGCGCGGCACGCCGTTCGACGCGGTGGTGTGCAGCTCGGACCTCATCGCGATAGGTGCCATACGCGCGCTGCAGGCGGCCGGGCGCGACGTGCCGGGCGATGTGTCGGTCGTGGGCTATGACGATATTCCGCTCGCGCGCTATTCGCGGCCCGCGCTGACGACCATCGGACAGGATCTGGGGCTGGCGGGGCAGCTCATGGTGATGAAGCTGCTGGACGCCGAGCGCCTGTCGGACCTGCGCGGGGAACGCCTGCCGACGGAGCTCATCCAGCGCGATAGCTGCGGAGCCTAGACCAGCGGCCCGATGAAGCCCGACCAGGCGGGGATCATGCCGCCGCTCGCCCTATCGCCGACTGACAGCGCGGAGGCCGTCGCGCCGGAATAGGGCAGGGGCTCGCCCGTCACATTGACCACGACTCGGCGCGTTCCCACGCCCGGCAGCACGCGGTCGAAGACCAGCAGATCGCCCTCGCCCCCAGAATCAGAAATGAACTCGATCCGGCCCTCGCGCAGCACGCGGCAGTCGCGGCGCAGGGCGAGTGCTTCGCGGTAGAAGGAAAGCACGCTGTCGGGGTCGCTGTCCTGCTCGGCCACAGATGCGCCGAGATCGGATACGGGCAGCCACGGCTTGGCGGTGGAGAAGCCGGCGAAGTCGTTGCTCTCGCCCGTCCACGGGATCGGCGTGCGCACCCCGTCGCGGCCCAGCGTCTCCGGCCAGTTGGTGATGGCTTCCGGATCGCGCAGATCTTCAAAGGCCAGCTCCGTCTGCTGCAAGCCGAGCTCCTGGCCCTGGAACAGGAAGACATTGCCGCGCAGTCCCATGAGCAGCAGGGCGAGCAGCTTGGAGTAGCGGTCCGGATCGCAGGCGCCCGCCCAGCGGGACACGGCTCTGGGTGCGTCGTGGTTCTCGAACGCCCAGCTCGGCCAACCCTCGCCAGGGCCTCCCGGCCATTCGCGCTGGGTCGAGCGCACGAGGTCAGCCGTGAGCTGCTCGGCATAGAGGAAGTCAAAGGCGTATGCGGTGTTGAGGCGAGCGTCGCCCCCTGGATCAACGCGCGTGAAGGCCTTCATCTCGTCCAGCGGCCACGGCCCGCCGACTTCGGCGACGGTGAAGCGGTCCGCTCCGAACTCGTCGATCACGCTCCGGATGCGCTCGATGAAGGGCACGACCTCGGGCTGGCTCATATTCATGGTGTGGCGCTGGAAGTCGAAAGGGCGCGTGGGCGGGCGCTTGTGCTCCGTTTCCACCGGATTGTCGCGAAGCTGCTGGTCATGCATACCGAAATTCAGCGCATCGAGCCGGAAGCCGTCCACGCCGCGCTCCAGCCAGAAGCGGGTGACGGACAGGATTGCGTCCTGGACTTGCGGATTGTGCAGGTTGAGGTCCGGCTGCTCGACCAGGAAGTTGTGCAGATAGTATTGGCGCCTGCGCGCATCCCACTGCCACGCGCCCATGCCGAAGACGGATTGCCAGTTGTTGGGCGGCGTGCCGTCCGCGTTGGGGTCGGCCCAGACATACCAGTCGGACTTCTGATTGTCGCGGGACTGGCGCGACTGCTCGAACCACGGGTGCTGGTCGGATGTGTGACTGTAGACCTGGTCGATGATGACCTTCAGCCCTAGGCCGTGCGCACGCGCGATCAGCGCGTCGAAGTCGGCGAGCGTGCCGAAGATCGGGTCGACGTCGCAGAAGTCCGCCACGTCATAGCCGTAGTCGGCCATGGGCGAGGTGAAGAAGGGCGAGATCCAGATCGCGTCCACGCCGAGCGATGCGATATGCGGCAGCCGTTGGGTGATGCCGGGCAGGTCGCCGACGCCGTCGCCCGTGGTGTCCTGAAAGGAGCGCGGATAGACCTGATAGGTCACGGCTCCCTTCCACCACGGCGCAGCGGTGTCGCTCCTGGTGCTGGGCACGGCTTGCATGACGGAAACGCTCATCGTGCGTGTCGTTCCGCAAGGCCATCCGCGCGGCAGACGATGATGCCAAAGGCCGGCACTGTGACCTGCGCCGTCGCGGTCGCGACCGTTTCGCTCGGGCACTCACCCATGAGAGAGGTGAAGCGGCTCGTATTCGGCTCGACGCGCGTGTTCACCGTGCGCGGCTCGGCCGAGATGTTTGCCACAACAAGATATTCGCGGCCATCGACCGGATCGAACCGCGAAAAGCCATAGGCCTGGCCATCCAGTTCGGTGAAGCGGGTCTCCGTGACGCCGCGGCGGAAGGCGGCGTGCTCCGTGCGGATGGCGGCGGCGTCTGCAATGGCGGTGTAGAGCGGGTGGTCCATGTCGAAATTGCTGTCCGCCGGCGTGGCATCCGTGCCGAGCAGGTCGTTGTCGTTGTAGACGGCTGTCCGGCTCGGGAAGAGCGGCTCGCGCGCCAGCTGGTCATTGCCGTCGCTCACAAAGCCCTGCTCGCTGCCGGAGTAGATCACCGGCACGCCGCGCATGAACATCATCAGCTGATGGCCGAGCCGCGTGCGGGCGAGCAGCTCGTCCTGTCCCATCTCCGGGTTCTCGGCTTTGATCATGCCGGAAAAGCGGCCCATATCGTGATTGCCGAGAAAGGTCGGCTGGGTCAGGCCCTTCAGCGTGGCCGGGCCGTAGAGATCGTCCGCGCGGATGAAGCTGTCGAGCCGCGCCGTGGGCTCCTTGCCGGATACCACGTCGAACACGGCCGACTGGAAGCCGAAGTCCAGCACCTGCTCGAACCCGTCGACCTGCGTGAACCGCGCGAGCGAGCCTGGGTCCGGATCATAGACTTCGCCGAACATGTAGAAGTCGTCGATGCCTACGCTCGCCGCGTGGCTCTTCATGGCGGGCAGGAAGGCGAGCCAGAACTCCGGGTTCACATGCCGCGTCGTGTCGATGCGGAAGCCGTCGATCCGGTAGTCGCTGATCCAGTTCTTGAAGATGTCGATCATGCCGTCGACCACGACCGGGTGCTCGGTCATCAGATCGTCCAACCCGGCGAAGTCGCCATAGAGCGAGTTCTCGCCGGCAAATGTCGTCTCTCCGCGATTGTGATAATACTGGATGTCGTTCAGCCAGGCCGGGGTCTTCACGTCCTCCTCGCCTGCCGGGATATATGGCGTATAGGCGTAGTTCGGATTGGTCAGCTTGGCGAAGTTCTCGCGCGTCTGCACATGGCGCGCATCGCCGAGAAAGCCCTCATTGATGGGCGCGCCGTCCACGCCGCCGCGCGTGGTGTAGGGGTAGTCGGCAACAGAGCGGTAGGTGCAAGGGCCCTCCACCTTGTCGTCGCCTGCATAGTCCGGGTCATAGCATTCGCGGTAGGAGATCACATCCGCCGTGTGGTTGGTGATGATGTCCAGATAGACCTTCATGCCGCGTTCGTGAGCGCCGGAAACGAAGGCTTTCAGGTCTTCCTTGGTGCCCAGATGCGGATCGACATCGGTGAAGTCCGTGATCCAGTAGCCGTGATAGCCGGAGCTTTCCTGGCCCGGTCCGCCCTGCACCGGCTTGTTCTTGTAGATGGGGCCGAGCCAGATCGCGGTCGCGCCCATGCCCTGAATGTAGTCGAGCCGCGAGGTCAGGCCCTTCAGGTCGCCGCCCTGATAGAAGCCTTTATGAGTCGGGTCGAAGCCGTGGTCGAGCTTGCCGCCGGGAAAGCCGCCCGTATCGTTGTCCGGGTCGCCGTTCTCGAAACGGTCGGGCAGCATGAAATAGACGATCTCGTCGACGGGCAGGCGGTCGGCTGTGGCAAGGCGGGACGCCATGGACGCCGCGCCGCTGTCCAGCGCAGCCGTCGCGGGCGCGGCCTTCATGGCGGGCGAAGACGGCGTGTCGGTCGTGGTCTCGGCACAGGCCGCAAGCAGCAACGCGGCAGCACTCGCGGCCAATCCCGCGCGTTGCACAAAGCTGCCCTGTCGTCTGGTCATGGCATGTCCTCCCGAGCGATTGCCTATCGTTGACCGCATCATCATGCAACGTGTTTATGCAAAAGTTTGCATAAACTGACGCGTTCCATCGGCTGTTTGAGCTCCATTCTCACGCTTATGGCTAAGTTTCCAGCCCTATTGTGCCCAATATGCCACAGTAATGGTCAGAAGTGTCGCGCTTTGCAGAAAAGATTTGCAGAAGCATTGCAAATTTGTTTAGGCGCAAGCCAGGGGGAGGGAACCGTGTCGTGTTTTCGCCCAACAACATCAGCGACGGCCGCTCCCAAGACGGCACGCGCGACATTCGAGGGAAACATGATGACTGCACCAAAGGTGTTCAAACCCCACTCCGCCCAGGCCCTGCTCATGGGTGCGGCGGTGATCGCCATGATGAGCGCGAGCTCTGCCGTCGCGCAGGACGCCACTGTCGATGAGGTCGAGGACGAGATCGTCGTCACCGGTATCCGCAAGTCGATCGAGGACGCGCTGGAACTCAAGCGCGACAACAGCTCCATCATCGAAGCCATCACGGCGGAAGACATCGGCAAGCTGCCGGACGTGTCCATCGCCGACAGCCTGGCGCGCCTGCCGGGCGTCACGGCGCAGCGCGTGCGTGGCCGCGCGCAGGGAATCTCGATCCGCGGTCTGGGTCCGCAATTCTCGCTGTCGCTGCTCAATGGCCGCGAGATCGTTTCCACCAACGGCAATCGCGGCGTGGAGTTCGATCAGTTCCCGTCCGAGCTGATCGGCTCCGGCGTGGTCTACAAGACCTCCGATGCGCGCCTCGCCGCGACCGGCATTGCGGGCGCCGTGGATCTGCGCACGCGCAACCCGCTGGAAACGGAACAGGGCTTTGTCGCGTCGGCCAAATACGTCATCAACGACAATGGCGATCTGAACCCCGACTTCGGCGCGGATGGCTACCGCCTCTTCGGCTCCGGCACCTACCGCAACGACAGGGACACGCTGGGCCTGACCGTGGGCATCACCCACCAGTCCAACCCGACGCAGATCTTCCAGCGCGACCTGAAGACGCAAGGCACGGCGCTGATCCCCGGCACCAACACCGCCTATCCGATCGACAACCCGCGCTCGGGCGTCGAATCGCGTGACTTCAAGCGGACATCGGTCGCAGGCACGCTGCAATTCGACCCGACCGACGCCGTATCCGTCACGCTGGACGGCTTTTATTCCGATTTCGACGACACCGGCATTTTCCGCGGTGTGGAAACACCGCTGGCCACGGCCTGGACCGGCGACAACCCGCCGACCCTGGTGGGTTCCACCGGCACGGGCCGCTTCGTGGAGTCGGTCTCCTACACCCAGAACCCGGCCATCCTGCGCACCGACACGCAGGGCAACACGGCCGAAACCATCGCGCTGGGCGGCAATGTCGAATTCGCCGTAACCGACCGCACGACCGTCATGCTGGACGCGGGCTATTCCGAAGTGTCGTCCAACGGCATCGACTACGAATCCTATGCGGGTCTCGGCAGCAACATTCTCTACGGCGGAGACAACTTCAATCCGAACTTCCGGGACAACTTCACCTTCTTCACGCCCGAAGACGGTGAATATTCGATCCGTGCGGTCCGCGACTACACGGACGCATCCTCGCTCTTCCTGACCGATCCAGGCGGCTGGGGTCAGGTCGGCTTCCTGCGCAACAACGAAGTCGATGACGAGCTGATGCAGCTGCGCGGCGAGGTGGAGCACGAGATCGACCTGCCCTTCATCCGCGGCATCGCGGCGGGCGTGATCTACTCCTCGCGCGAAAAGTCCACCTCGGACATCCCGGCCGCCCTGCGCGCCGGAGCGGCGTTCTCCGAGAACAACACGCTGGCCATTCCAACGGTCATCGGAGCAACGGACAGCGGCACGATCGGCTTCGACATCGTGGCCTACGACCCGTCGGACTTCATCGGCTCGCTCTATGACGTGGACCAGTTCGCCACCACGCGCGTGCAGATCGCCGAAGACATCACCACGCTCTACACCATGCTGGAACTGACCAGCGAGGACTCGCGCCTCGGCGGCAATATCGGCCTGCAATATGTCATGACCGATCAGGAATCGACGGGCCAGTTCGGTTCCTTCGGCACCAATCCGGGTCAGCAGGGCACGGCGGGCGACGACTATTCCGACTGGCTGCCGACGCTGAACCTCAACTACGAAGTGGCGGATGACTTCCTCCTGCGCTTCGGTGCGGGCCGCGCCCTGTCGCGCGCGCCGATCAACGACCTGTCGGCCAATCTCGGCGTCAGCTCCAACCTGCAGGTCTGTCCGGACACGACGGGCGACGGCATTCCGGACAGCGTCATTCCCAACAGCGTGACGCCGACCCAGTCCTGCCTGAACCTCGGCGGCGGCAACCCGTTCCTCCGCCCCTATGCGTCGAACTATCTCGACGTGTCGGCCGAATACTACTTCTCGCCCGCCGGTGCGATCTCCGCCGCAGTCTTCGTCAAGGACGTCGAGGACTATGTGCTGGGTTCGACGTCCATCGTGAACGATCCCGGACTGGCCGCGACCTTCCTCGGTGCGGGCTTCGTGGACCAGTTCCCGGATGCGGCGCAGCTTTCCATCGGCGGTCCAGCCAATGTCGGCGGCGGTGACCTGGCGGGCTTTGAAGTGGCGGTTCGCCTGCCCTTCGAGGACCTGACCGACAATGCCTTCTTCAGCGGGTTCGGCATCAACGGCGCCTTCACCTACACGGATGCCTCCGTGGAGTTCGACGGGAACGAGTTCGATATTCCGGGTTACTCGTCGGAGACCGGCTCGGCGGAAATCTACTATGAGCGCAACGGTTTCCGCGCGCGCCTCAACGGTCGCTACCGCTCCGGCTTCCTGGCGGAGATCCTGCAGTTCAACGGCCAGAACATCGGTGCACGGGCACTGTCGGAAACCGTGCTGGACGCGCAGATCGGCTATGACTTCGACGAACGCTATGGCCGCTTCGTGGACGGCACCTCGATCACGTTCGAAGTCGCCAACATCACGGACGAGCCGTTCCGCACCATCGACGGCACGGCGTCCGGCGTGCCTTTCGTGCGCCGCCGCGCCGACTTCGGCACCACCTACAACTTCACGGTCTCCAAGAAGTTCTAGGCAGAGTTTCAGACGCGAGTCTGAAGAGCCGTCGGCGCCCCTCGCGCCGGCGGCTTTTTTTGTCGCGGCGCGACTGGCTTGCCGCGCTGCCCATGCCCGCTAAGGTAATCCCATGAGCGACCTCGCCATCAAGGACATCGTCATCGTCGGCGGCGGCACGGCGGGCTGGATCGCGGCCGCGTCGATTTCGAAATTCCTCGGCCGGACCGTCAATGTCACGCTGATCGAGAGCGACCGGATCGGGACCGTGGGCGTGGGCGAAGCGACCATTCCGCAGATCCGCCGCCTCAACGGAATGCTCGGCCTTGATGAGGCAGAGTTCGTGCGCGCCACGAAAGGTTCGTTCAAGCTCGGCATCGAGTTCAACGATTGGGGTCATGTCGGGGAGAGCTATCTGCACACCTTTGGCGATCCGGGCATCGACCTAGCCTCGCTGAAATTCCATCACTACTGGCTAAGGGCCGTGCAGGAGCGCGGCAGCAATGCGTCGCTCTGGGACTATTCGCTCCACCACCGCGCCGCCTATGCGCACAAATTCGCGCCCGTGGAACGGGTCGGAAAGACCCGCATGGGCGGTCTGTCCTATGCCTATCATTTCGACGCCGGGCTCTACGCACTTCACCTGAGGAAGCTCGCCGAAAGCCTCGGCACGGTGCGTGTCGAGGGCGAGGTCGTGGACGTCCATGTCGAGGGTGAACGCGGCCATATAAAGAGCGTGGAGCTTGCGGATGGACGGGTGGTCGCGGGCGATCTTTTCATCGACTGCTCGGGCTTCCGGGCCTTGCTGATCGGGCAGGCGCTGGGCGTCGGATATCAGGACTGGTCCGGATACCTCCCCGCCAACCGCGCCGTGGCGGTCGGATGCGAGAAAACGGAGCCGCTGCTACCCTACACCAAATCGACGGCGCGAGAAGCAGGCTGGCAATGGCGCATCCCGCTGCAGCACCGCACCGGCAACGGCCATGTCTATTGCGATGGTTTCACCGACGCTGGGACGGCCGAAGACCGGCTGGTGCAGAGCCTGGATGGTGCGCCCATTGGATCGCCCAAGCACTTGTCCTTCACCACTGGGCGGCGCGAGGCGTTCTGGGAGAGGAACTGCGTATCGCTCGGGCTCGCGTCGGGCTTTCTGGAACCGCTGGAGTCGACCTCGATCCACTTCGTGCAGAGCCATGTGTCGCGCCTGCTGGAGTTCTTCCCCGACCGCAATTTCGGCTCGGCAACGCGCGCAGAGTATAACCGCGTCGTCGGCAAGGAATACGAGCTCGTGCGCGATTTCCTCGTGCTGCACTACAAGCAGACGCGCCGCGACGACACGCCCTTCTGGCGTCACTGCCGCGACATGGCCGTGCCGGACAGCCTCGCGCACAAGATGGAACTGTTCTCTGAGAACGGCCACATCTACCGAGAGATCGATGATCTCTTCCGAGAAAGCTCATGGGTCCAGGTCATGGTCGGACAGGGGCTGATGCCGCGCGGGCGCCACCGCATGGCCGACAAGATTTCCGGCGAGCAGCTGGACGGTTTTCTGGCCGATGTGTCCGGGCTGATCGACAAGACGGTCGCGCCCCTGCCGAGCCATGCGGAGTTCATCGCGAAGAACTGCGCGGCGGATTGATAGCCGCCGGAGCCCTTCAACCATCTGGGTCGAAAGTTCCTATACCGTCATCCCGGCCAAGCGAGCGTAGCGAGTGCAGAGCCGGGACCCATCGGCCGCTCACCGCAAGCCGGCGTCTTTCGCTCCGATGGGTCCCGGATCGGCGCGCTGCGCGCTTGTCCGGGATGACGTAGGGGTGATGCTGCGAATTCGCTGAGGCGGCATGTGAGGCGTTCCTCACCTGTCGATACGCTCCGGCACATCAGTCCGAGGGCTCGCCGATCAAGTCGGCGAGAAGGTGAGTTTAAAGAAAGCCTCGCCGTTCTTCTGATGCCTTTGATCGGAAACTCGTGAGAGCCTCGCCGATGTCCACTCCACCCACCTCTCGCTAG
>JAHDEU010000051.1 GCA_020628635.1 Hellea sp.
GCACGATCCCCGAGCAGATCAGCGAGGACCGGCGGCCCTATTACACGGCGCTGGAGGCGGCCGACCGGGCGATGGAAGCGGGTGCGGCTGATGTGAGCGAGATGAGCGCGTATCTGGAGGGGTTGCTGGCGCGGCAGTTGGGGGCGGGCGAGCCGTGATGCGCTTCGCCATGGCAATCACGGCAGTTTGTCTTGCAGGATGTGCGTCAGCACCGGATTTTGATCCGAGCCGTGCCGTGACGCCTTCGCTCGACGCGATGACCGGAAACTGGCTACTGGTTTCAGCGAATGGCCGTGACATGCGGCAGCAATCCGTGGAGCGGGAATTATCCGTCAGAGCACAGGATTTCAGCTACAAGATCGACGATTGCAATGAAACGAACTCGGAACTTTCGCAAAGCAGGGCCGGATTTCTCAGGATTGACGACAACGCCTTTATGACCACAGCATTCTGTCGTCCCATCTGGCGCACCCCATCTCACCTTAAAAGCGTCGGCGCGGATTTCGCCCGTGGTATGTCTGTTGTTCTGGACCCCGTCACCGGAATGCTACAGCTTCGTGGCGAGGCAAACACTCTGACATTCATACGTCGGTAGGAGTCAGCCCGCTAACGCCGCCCGAACAACCGCTCAATATCCGCGAGCTTCAGCTCCACATAGGTCGGCCTGCCGTGATTGCACTGACCCGAGTGCGGCGTCGCTTCCATTTCGCGCAGCAGGGCGTTCATTTCCGGGCCCGTCAGGATCCGCCCGGCCCGCACGCTGCCGTGACACGCCATCGTCCCGCAGACATGCTCGAACCGTTCCTTGAGCGAGAGCGCTTCGTCATATTCGGACAGGTCGTCGGCGAGGTCGCGCAGGAGGCCTTGGGCGTCGAGCTTGCCGAGCAAGGCCGGGGTTTCGCGCACCAGCACGGCGCCGACGCCGAAGGGCTCGATGATGAGGCCCATCTCGGACAGCTCCTCTGAGCGCGCCAGCACGCGGGCGGCGTCCGTTTCGCCGAGCTCGACGATGTCGGGGATGAGCATGGCCTGGCGCTCGACGCCGCGCCCTTCCATGGCGCGTTTCATGCGCTCATAGACGAGGCGTTCATGGGCGGCGTGCTGGTCGACGATGACGATGCCGTCCTGCGTTTGCGCCACGACATAGGTCTCGTGCAGCTGCGCGCGGGCGAGGCCGAGCGGGTAGTCAGAACTGCCCTGCGGGACGACCTGGTCGAGCGGGGCCGGAGCGGGCGCGCCGAAGGTCGTCGGGGCTTCGAAGGCTTCGACCCGCGCGCTCTGCCCGTCGATGAGCGGCTGCATGCCGGGTGGCGGCGCGCCGCGATGGGCCGGTGCGTAGCTCTGCTGGTAGCGGTGCGCGTGGTTCTGCGTCTGGATGCGGCCCAGCGCATAGTCCGACACGGTCGTGGAGGCCCGGTGTCCGGCCTCGGCCAGGGCGTGGCGCAGCGCCGACACGATCAGCCCGCGCACCACGCCCGGCGCGCGGAAGCGCACCTCGGTCTTGGCGGGATGGACGTTCACATCCACCAGCTCCGGCGGAACGTCGAGATAGAGCGCGAGCACCGGATGGCGGTCGCGGGCGAGGAAGTCCTGATAGGCGCCGCGGACCGCACCGAGCAGGAGACGGTCCTTCACCGGGCGGCCATTGACGAACAAGAACTGGTGCTGCGCATTGCCGCGCGAATAGGTCGGCAGGCCTGCAAAGCCGGACAGCCTGATCTCGTCGCGCGTCTGGTCCACCGGCACGGCGTTGAACCCGAAGGCGTCTCCCAGCACGCCCGCCAGCCGTTCCAGCCGCCCGTCATCATCCGCGGACTTGGCCGCGAGTTTCAGCGAGGTGCGCGCCGCCGTGCCCGAAGTGAAGCCCACGGTCGGGTTGGCCATGGCGATGCGCTTGACGATGTCGGAAATCGCCATGGTTTCCGCGCGCTCGGACTTCAGGAACTTCAGCCGCGCGGGCGTGGCGTAGAACAGGTCGCGCACTTCGATGCGTGTGCCGGACCCCAGCCCATGCCCACCCAGCCGCGGCGCGGGGCGCACGCCGGAGCTCGTCCCGCCATCCACGCGGATCTCGGACGCCTCGCGCGAATCCGCTGTCTGGCTCGTCATGGACAGGCGCGAGACGGACGCGATCGACGGCAGCGCCTCGCCGCGAAAACCGAGGCTGTTGATGTTGAGCAGATCGACGGGCCCCGACACGGTCGCGGGGAGTTTGGATGTGGCGTGTCGTTCCAGCGCGATCGGCATGTCGTCCGCGCTCATGCCGTGGCCGTCGTCCGAGACCACGATCAGCGAGCGGCCGCCGTCCTCATAGCGGATGTCGATCTGGCGCGCGCCCGCATCGATGGCGTTTTCGACCAGTTCCTTGATGACAGACGCCGGGCGCTCCACCACTTCGCCCGCCGCGATGCGGTTGACCGTCTGCTCGGGCAGGCGGTTGATGGTCGGGCGTATGCGGGGTGCTACGTTCAAGCCGCACACTTAAGTGCAAAAGCCCCGGCTTTCCAGCCGGGGCTCTTGATTGCGCGAAAGGGTATGGGGCCCGGCCTAGAGACCGGGCAGTTTCCCGCGGGTCGGACGGCGCGTGACGGTCACTTCACCGCCACCGGTCACGCGCTGCACCGATTCGAGGCGCGAGCGCTCGGCCTCGCTGTCCAGCGGCACGACATTGCCGTCCGCGTCATAGGGCTGGCCATCGCGGAAATAGAGCACGCGGTCCGCAAAGCTCTGCGTCTTGCGCTCCACCGAGTTCTGGCCATCGATCTTCAGCCGGATTTCCTGGTCGGCGCGGCCCGCACCGGCACGGGTCAGGAAGACGATTTCGGCGCGGGTCGGCTCGGCCGGGTCCAGATCGCCGATCAGCGCCTTGCGCGCGGCTTCCTGGGAATAGTTGTTGTCGCGGCCGGCCTCGTTGGCGGCAGGTGGCCTCAGCCCGTATTCCGGCGGCACGACGAGCGGGGCATTGGTCAGGATGTTGAATTCATTGGGCGCATCCTTGCGCAGGCCCAGCGCATTGGACGCGGACGCACAGCCCGACAGCGCGAGCAGCGAAGCCGCACCGATCAGGATGGGAAGTTGGGAGCGAGTCATGGGATCACTTGTGCAGACTGATGTTAGCCCTGCCCTAGCGGCGCGCGCGGGACTCGCCAAGTGAGCGTTTCGTTATTTGGCAGCGCCCGCTTTTGCAGCGCGGCGCTCGCGCAGGCTGTCGCGCGCCATCATGGCGAACAGCCCGATGATGCCGACCGTGATCGCGCTGTCGGCGACGTTGAACACATAGTTGAAGCGCACATCGCTGGCGTCGATGAAGTCGGTCACGGCGCCGAACAGCGCGCGGTCAATGGCATTGCCGATGGCGCCCCCGATCAGCAGGCCGAGGAAGAACTTCGTCAGCCTGTCCTGCGCCGAGGCCAGCAGATTGTAGAGCACAGCCACCATCACGATCGCAAACCCCAGCAAGGCCCAGCGCTTCAGGGCCGAATCGCCCTGCAACAGCCCCCAGCTGATGCCCTGGTTGCAGTAGAGGCTCAGATCCGCGATGGGCGAGACCTCGATGCGCAACCCCTCCAGATGGATGTCGGGATTGGTCGCGCAGATGTTCATCGGCAGATCGAAGGCTTTTGCTGCCGCCCATTTGCTGATCTGGTCGGCCACGATGACGACGGCAGGCAGAACTCCGCCCCACAGCGTCGGTATGGCCCGCAAGGTAGACATCACGCTCATGGCGGCGCGCCTGCCACGTCGTCGGACGGGAGTAAATCACTGACCTCGGCGGCGCGCGGAAAACGCAGCGCAACTGCATTCCTGACCATGTTTTCATTGGCGGGCGGGGCGGGCAGCGCTATGCCCGGTCCAATGAAGTGCAGCCGCTCTATCGCGCCGTGGGGGAGATTGATCTTCTGGCGCGCAAAGGCCGCACATCCGCAGGGACCGTTCCAGCCATGAACCAGCCGACCTTGATCCGCTTTTCGCTCGCCCTGCTGCTGGGCGCGGCCGTGCTGCCGAGCGCCGTCCATGCGCAGGACGCCGACCCGCTTGAAATCTCCGACGACCGCACCGCGCCCGTCAACACATCGGACGAGGACGCGGGCGAAGCGACGGACATCACTATCACCAGCACGGGCTCGATCACGCTGGACACGGCAGGCCCGGCGCTTGTCATCGACAGCTCCAACACGGTCACCTCGGCGGGCACGATCTCGATCAGCAATGTCGACAATGCCACGGGCGTTGAGATCCAGGGCGGCAATACGGGCGGCTTCACCAATTCGGGCACGATCCGCGTGGTGGAGGATTTCGACCAGGCCAACACCGATGACGACCCGGCCACCGACACCCCGTTCGCGTCCGGCACGGGCCGCCGCGGCATTCTCGTGTCCGGCGCCTCGCCCTTTACCGGCAACATCACGCTGGAGCAGGCATCCAACATCCTGGTCGAGGGCAATGAGTCCTTTGGCGTGGACCTGTCCAACACGCCGGTCGGCGTGGCGCTGGACGGCACGCTGTCCAATGCGGGCTCGGTCACGCTGGCGGGCGCGGATGGTTCGGCCTTCCGCATTGCGGGCGGCGTGACGGGCGATGTGTCCAACACCGGCACGGTCATCGTCACGGGCGAAGGCTCCGGCGCCTTCGACATCGACGGCGACATCGACGGCGGTTTCTTCAATGCGGGACGCATCAGCAACTCTGCCCTCCGCTTCAACGAGCGCCGGCCCTTCAACCCGGCCACCCCCTTCCCGCGCAGCGCGCTGGGCATCGAGGACGTGCGCGACGCGGCCTCGGCTGTCGCGATTTCCGGCGATGTCGGGCGCGGCATAGAGTTCGGGCAGAACATCGTCACGACGGAGAACGACGACGGCACCACGACGGACACGCTCGCAGGCGTGTCCTCCGTGCAGCAGAACGGCCAAGCGCCCGCCATCCTCATCGACGGCGAAGGCACGCCGATCATGATCGGCACGGTCGCGGAGATCACGGACCCCGAAGCCGACGGGTTCGACGCGGACATGCTCTATGCCTTCATCAATCGCGGCTCGCTGGCGGCCAATGGCATCATCGACGATTTCGATGCCACCACGCTGTCAGTGGCGGACGCGACGCTGGACGGCGGCATATTGAACACCGGCACCATGACGGCGACGACATTCGTCGGCGGGGCGGCACCCACCATCGAGGGCGTGGATTTCGGCACGGGCGAAGCCCGGGTCATCGTGCTGGGCGACAATGCGGTGGCCGAGCGGCTGACCAATTCCGGCTTCATCGTCGCCACGGCGAGCGAGGCGGCCGACGAAATCTATTTCGACCGCGACAACATTCCGACGCCGCGCGCCGTGTCCGCCACCGCCATCGACATCGGCGAAAACGCATCGCTGGAAAGCCTCGTCAACGAGGGCGTCATCTCGGTGGTCATCTCCGCCCGCCAGGGCACGGCGACCGTGCTGCGCGATGCGTCCGGCACGTTGACCAGCATCGAGAACCTCGGCGCCATCACGGCGATCGGCGGCAATAGCGATCCGGACGGCACGGCCGAAACCGATTTCCAGCTGGTCGCCCTGGACCTGTCGGCCAACACGTCCGGCGTTTCCATCACGCAGCGCCGCGCCGTTGATCCCGACCCGGATGACGGCGTCGATCCGGTCATCCCGGCAATAGGCGGCGACATCCTGCTGGGCTCGGGCGACGACACGATCACCTCGACCGCCGGCACCATCCGGGGCGACATCGCGTTCGGCGCGGGCGACGACGTGCTGTCCCTCGCCCAGACCGAATATGACGGCGCGATCACCAATGAGGGCGGGCTGAGCATCACGGCGACCGATGGCTCCACGCTGAGCCTGCGCGGAACGGAGGCGGTTTCCATCACCTCGGCCAGCTTCGACGAAACCTCCGTCTATGCGCCGACCATCGACGGGCAAACGGGCACGGCGTCTTCCCTGCAAGCGTCCGGCGCGATCAGCTTTGCCGCCGGGTCCATCATCAACCCCCGTCTCAACAACCTGCTCGCCGTGGATCAGGGCAGCACGCAGTTCGAGATCGCGTCCGCCTCTGACCTCACCGTCGGCGATCTGGAGCTGCTCAACGCGGCCGACGATGGCAGCTTCCTGTTCGACACGGAATTCCAGCAGGTCGGCGAAACCCTCGTCGTGACCGTGGACCTGCGCAATGCCGAGCAGCTCGGCCTCGACGTGTCCCAGACCGGCGTGCAGTCCTCCGTTTTCAACGCCACGTTGCAGGCGCTGCAGGCCAACGGCGTGCTGGGCAACGAGCTCGCCAATCTCGACACGGCGGGCGAGTTCTACGCCGCCTACAACCAGCTCCTGCCGGAGTTTGCCGCAGCCTCCCGCCAGTTCGTGCTGGCCAATACGGACGGCGCGGTGGGTGCGGTCGGCAACCACCTGGACAGCGCGCGGCGCTCGCCCGATAAGCCGGGCGGAGCGTGGCTGCAGGAATTCGCCTATTTCGCGGACCGCAGCCTGGCGGGCCTCTCTGAACAATACCGCGGCGAGGGCTTCGGCTTCGCCGCCGGTCTCGACACGGCGCTGGGGCCGTTCCACGCGGTCGGCGTGAATGTCGGCTTCGCGTCGACGGAGATCGAGGACGTAGTCGGCGTGGACCAACCGCTGGACGTCACCACCATCCAGCTGGGTGCCTATGCGGGCTACCAGACGGGCAATCTGGGCATCGATGCCTATGTCGGCGGGGGCTTCAACTCGTTCGACCAGAACCGACGCGTTGTCATCGGCGACTTCATCGGCGACACGGAAGGCAGCTGGGACGGCTCGCACATCAATGCGTCCTTGCGCGCGGGATACGACATCGCGCTGGGCGAGCGTTACTGGGTCCGCCCTGTCGCCAGCCTCGACTATCTGCGCCTCTCGGAGGACGCTTATCAGGAAAGCGGCCCGCTTGGCGTGGCGCTTTCCGTCGACCGCCGCGAATCCGACCTCGCCTCGGTTTCGGGCCTGCTGAACTTCGGCATGAATTTCGAAGGCCGCCGCACCTGGATCCGTCCGAGTTTCCGCGTTGGCTACCGCAACGAGTTCCTTTCCGACCCTGTGTTCACCTCCTATCGGTTTACATCCGTGGAGGACGCACTGCTCGCCACCACAGAAAGTGCAAACTTCCCGAGTTCGGGCTTGCTTCTCGGCTTCTCGGTCGCGGCCGGTTCGGGCTTCAGCTCGGTCGGCTTCGATTTCGACAGCGACATCCGCGACGGCTTCGTGCGCCATACGGGCCGTATCGTGGTGCGCCTGCTGTTCTAGGGCGCTGACCCGCCTCACCGCCTCCCCCTATCTCTCCGGCCTGCTGGAGCGCTTCGGCGCGCCGACCGGGGAGACGGCGCGCGATGCCATCGCATCGGTCGAGGAGGCGGACGCGCTGGCGGATGCCAAGGCGCGCTTCAATCTCGGCTGGGCGCATCTGGCGCTGGAGACGGACACGCCGTTCCCCGCGCTCGGGCGCTTGCAATCGGACTTTGCCCATGCCGCCATCGACTGCGCGCTGCAGGACGCGTGGACGTCCGCAAAGCTGCCCGGCACGCCGACAGGCCTGTTCATCCTCGGGCTCGGCAAGCTGGGCGGGCACGACCTCAACTTCTCATCCGACATCGACCTGATCGCCTATTACGACCCGCAAGACTTCCCCGTCCCGGCAGCGCACGGCCAGGCCCATGTCGCGGGGCAGATCATGCGGCGACTCACCCAGACGCTGCAGCCGCGCGCAGGGACCATGACCTTTCGCGTGGACTGGCGGTTGCGGCCCGAGGCGTCCGTGTCCGGCCTCGCCATGAGTGTGGTGCGGGCGCAGGATTTCTACTTCTTCCGCGCCCTGCCCTGGCACCGGCTCGCCATCATGAAAGCGCGGGTCGTCGGCGGAGACCAGATAGCGGGAGAGGCATTCCTGCGCGAACTGACGCCCTATGTCTGGCGGCAGAATCTCGACTTCCGCACCATCGACCAGCTGGGCGAGCTGAAGTCTCGCATCGACCTCGAGCATCCGAACCTGCGCCGCGAGCGCGAGGGGCGGGAGCCGATCGCGGAGCTGCCCTTGGGCTTCAACGTCAAGCTCGGCACGGGCGGCATTCGCGAGATCGAGTTCATCGCCAATGCCCAGCAGTTGATCTGGGGCGGCAAGGCCTATGATTTGCGCACGACCAATACACTGGACGCGTTGAAGGAGCTCGGCGCGGGCGGATGGGTGGAGGATGCGGACAGTCTGCAAGCGGACTACATCGCATTGCGGCGGTTGGAGAATGCGCTGCAGATGATGCGCGACGGGCAGGAGCATGTGCTGCCGGGCGATGCAGCCGGATGGGAGCCGATCGCGGAATTGCTCGGCGAGGACCCGAGGGCGCTGATGGAGACGACCACGGAGCGGCGCCACCGCATCCATGCCCGCTTCTCCGACATGTTCGCCGCACCGGACGTTCCTGCCCCGAAGCGTCCTGCCATGCCCGCCGTGCAATCCGGTACGGAGGCCATATTGTCCGATTGGCGCGCGGGGTTCCGCCGCTATGGCGCGCGCAAGGCAGGCCGGCTCAAGCCCCTGGGTGTTGCCTTGCAAGAAAGCATATCGGCAGCCCCCGACCCCGATGCAGCCGCCTTGCGCATCGACGCCTATCTCGGCCAGCTCTCCCGCTCCGAGCAGTATCTCTCGCTGCTGGCGGCCAACCCGTCGCTGCTCGGCGCGCTGGTCGAGCCGCTGCTCTACAGCCCGCACATGTCGGTCCTGCTGGAGCAGAGCCCGCATATCATCGACAGCTTCATCACGCCCGTGCAGCAGACGCCCGCTTTCGTGCTGTCCGAGTCCGACTACGAAACGCGGCTGGAGCGGCTGCGGCGCTTCGTGAATGAGGGGTTGTTCCTCGCCTATCACGACTTTCTGCAAGGCGGCGACGCGCCTGCCCTCGCCCGCGCGCTGACGGCGCTGGCGGAGACCGCCATCGAGACATCGCTGACCATTGCGCGCGACGATCTCGGCGCACCAGACCTGCCCATTTCCGTTCTGGGGCTCGGCAAGCTGGGCGAGCGGCGCATGGCCCCGCAGTCGGACCTCGACCTGATCTTCCTGTTCGACGACGATGTGGACCGTGACCTCGCGGGCAAGGTCGTGCGCCGCCTGCGCACCATCCTGACGGCGCGTCTGCGCGAGGGCATCGCCTATGAGCTCGACATGCGCCTGCGCCCATCGGGGCGGTCCGGCCCGCCCGCCGTGACGCTGTCGGCCTTCGAGACGCACCATGCGAGCGCGGCGCGCAACTGGGAACACATTGCGCTCGTCCCGTCGCGCGTGGTGGCCGGTGACGCGGCGTTGGGCGAGCGGGTGGAGGCTGCACGAAACGCCGTGCTCGCCCGACCCCGAGACCCGGACCAGTTGCTCACTGACGCGCGCCATATGTGGGGCCTGCTGAAGGCCGAGCGCATCCGCCCGGTCGCGCCCGATGTCTTCGGCACAAAGCTGCGCGAGGGCGGGCTGATGCAGGCCGACTATTGGGGCGCGGTCGGCGCGCTATGCGGCGGCGAGACGATGGGCAAGCTGCGCATGGACTGGACCGCGCGGCTTTATTGGGAGCGGCTATTGGGGCTGACGGGAAAGACTGTGACGGAGATTCCGGAGCTGTATCGCGAGCGGATGCCGGAGCTGCGCTTCGC
>JAHDEU010000052.1 GCA_020628635.1 Hellea sp.
CCATGCTGGAGACCAGCGAGGGCCATCCGGCTCAGGTCGTGCTGGTCGACACGCCTGGTATCTTCGAGCCGCGCAAGAAGGACCGGCTGTCCAAATCCATGGTCCACGCCGCCTGGTCCGGCGCGGACGATAGCGGGGCGGTGGTCCACGTCGTCGATAGCGGCGCGTGGTATCGTCACAAGCAGGGCGAGGGGACGGCGCAGGACCGGTTGGCGTCCGAGGACACGGAGCGCGTCATGGCGGGCCTCGCCAAGCGCGGCCGCAAGGCGGCGCTGGTGCTGAACAAGATCGACACACTGCCGACAGACGAGCTGCTGCCGCTCATCGCGCATTTCAACGAAGCGGGCGACTATGAGCGCATCTTCGTCATCTCCGCCACATCCGGCGACGGGGTGGACGATCTCGCGACCTATCTGGCGGATGCCATGCCGGTCAGCCCGCTGCTCTACCCCGAAGACCAGGCGGCCGACATGCCGATGCGGCTGATGGCGGCGGAGATCACGCGCGAGAAGCTGTTCCTGCGCCTGCATGACGAACTGCCCTATGCCTCCATGGTGGAGACGGAAGGCTGGCAGGAGCGCAAGGACGGTTCCGTGAAGATCGACCAGGTCATCTATGTCCGGCGCGGCACGCAAAAGGGCATCGTGCTCGGCAAGGGCGGCTCGACGGTCAAGGAGATCGGCGCGGCCGCGCGCAAGGACATGCAGGACTGGCTCGGGCGAAAGGTCCACCTTTTCCTGTTCGTCAAGGTGCGCGAGAACTGGAAAGACGACCGCGCGCGCTACGCCGACACCGGTTTGGAATTCGACCTTTAGGTCGTGCGTTCGGTGATGGGACAGAGGTTGATCGCCATGAGCGTGTTTTGGGCTAGGAGCGACGCTGCGGGCGTGCGTCCGCACGGCAAAGCGGCGCGACGACGTCCCAAGGCGCGCTCACGGCGACCGCTGCGCGGCGACGTTGGGGCGCTCCGTGGACGTCGTTGCGGCTCTCGCCAAGGCGGACGCATTGGCTTCGACCCGCGCCTAACCACAAAACGCCCCAAGGCTGTCAAACCCGTCTACTTCACGGGTATACGACCTTACTCCGCGGCCGCTTCCAGCCGAAGTGCCTCGTTGATCTCGCCGCGCAGCAGGGACGTCTCCACCGACATCGTGTCATGGCGCAGGCTCAGCTCCACATCGTCCTTGGCGCCCCGGAGATTGCCTTGGCGCAGCCGTGCGTCGGCGCGGTAGCGATAGGCCTCGGCGTGGTCGGGATGGTAGGCGATGACGGTGGACAGGTCGGTTTCCGCATAGTCATAGCGCTCGCTCAGCACATAGGCGCGGGCGCGGGCGATGCGCAGCTCGGCATGGCGCTCATCCGACTCCAGCCCCTTGGTGGCAGACGCATAGGCGCGGCTCGCATCGTCCGCGGCGATCCAGAAATTGGCGGCTTCCAGCCGGAAATTGGTGCGCATGTCCTGCGAGCCGCCGTCCGCGCCCTCGGCCAGCTGGTCGAGCCGCGACGCCGCCTCTCCCGGATAGCCGACGGCGAACAGCGCCATGGCCTCGCAGTGGCGCGCGCGGCGGCCGCCACCCTGGTCGCGCCAGATCATGGCCTCCTCCAGAGCGAGTTCCTGGTCCACGGCGATGCGCTCCAGGCAGGCCTCGTGCCTGGCATCGAGCATGGCGGTCATGTCCTCGGCGTGTGATAACGCTGGCACGGCGGCCAGGGCTGCGGCAAGGACGAGGTATCTGGGGAAGCGGGTCACAGCCGCCATATACGAGGGTGCCAACCATGCGCACAATGCGCCCGCGCGTTACTTTGCAGTTACCTTCCGCGCCGCTCATCCGCCGTTCACCCGAAGCGCTTGCGGAGCAGACCGTGCTGCTGATCGGCCAAGGTTATGTCGCGCGTGCGCTGCGTCCCGAATTGGAGCGCCTGAATGCGCGCGTGTCCTGGACGAGCCGCGACGGCGACGGGATCGCGTTCGGCAGCGAGGCGATGCGCCGCGCCTTTGCGGAGGCCGACGCAGTGGTCGTGTCCGTACCCCCGGCGCGCGATGGGTCCGAGCCGACGTTGGACGCGCTGGATGGTGTGAACACGCAGGCGCGCTGGATCGGCTATCTGTCGGCCACCAGTGTCTACGGCGACCGGGCGGGCGGATGGGCCTATGAGGGCGAAGCGCCGACGCCGTCCCTGCCCCGCGGAGCGAGACGCGCCGATGCGGAACTCCGCTGGCTGGAGCGCTGTGCGACGACGCACATCTTCCGGCTGGCGGGCATTTACGGGCCGGGCCGCGAACCCTTTTCCAAACTGCGCGATGGTACGGCGCGGATCGTGACGGGCGTGCCGGAACACGTCGTCAACCGCATCCATGTGGAGGACATCGTCAGCGCGCTGATCGCGTCCATGCGCGCGCCCTGCCCTCACGACATCTACAATATCGCGGATGGTCACCCGGCCGATCCGGGCGAGGTGCTGGACTTCGCGGCGGACCTTGCCGGACTGCCGAGCCCGCCGCGCGTCGACCTGAACGACCCCAGCGTGTCGGCCATGGCGCGCAGTTTCTACCGCGAGACCAAACGCATCGACATCAGCCGCGCGCAAACCCGTCTGGGATGGACGCCACGCTACCCCGATTACCAGACCGGGCTGCGGGCTATCTACGGAAAGGCGTAGCCGGTGGAGTAGCTCTGACGTGGACCGGGCGAGCGCACGGGCTGCGCGCCGTTCAGGCCGTAGAGCGCGAGCTCGGATTCCAGCACATAGCCCTTGTTGCGCATGCAGCTCTCGAACTTCGGGTCGATCCGGCCGCCGGCCGCGTCGATGAGCCAGTAGCCCAGATGCAGGTTCTCGCAGGTCTGCCAGTCCAGCATGGAGCTCTCGCCGTTGAGCTTGACGAAGGCGAGATCCACATCGGGGGCTGCCGCCGCGCGCACGGGCTCCGGCTGGTTGTCGAGGTAGTAGCCGTCGGAATAGGCCGGGCGGAAACGCTGCGGCGTGTCGATGATCCGGCCCACGGACGGACTGCCATAGCCGCTGTCCAGATAGGTGCCGGGATTGGCGTAGCCATAGGTCGTCGTATCCGGCAGGCTGGTCGTGTCGTAGATCAGCACGTCAGAGCCGGCATAGGGATTGGTTTCCACATATTGCACCTCCTGGTTCGGTGCGCCGCGCAACAGGCCGCGTACGGGAGACGTCACGAACTTCGCCGCCGACTTTGTGCCGCTCCACACGGCTCCGGCCGCGTCGCCGATCTGCGCGCAGCCCGACAGCATGGCGGCGGAAGCGATCGTGAGGGCGAGCAGGCGGGTGGTTTTGAGTGTCATGGCGTCAGTCCGGTTTGGCGGTGTGTCGCGCCTAGCCGTTCAAGCCTCATGCCAAGTTAGGGCTCAGCCTTGACGGAAGGTAAAGCCGGGCGCGCGTTTCGCGCCCGTGCTTGACAGGCCGGGGCGGCATTGCCACCGCTCCGGCCCATGACCGATGAGCCCCGTCCCGAGACCGAGTCCGCCCGCAAGGGCCAGCAGCCCGCCCCCAAGGTCGGCAAGGCGCGCGCCCTGTCCGGCAAGCCGGAAGCGCCCGCTATCCCGACGCCCGACATCGGCACACCCGGCGCGGATGCGCTGCCGATCCAGGCGGGCGAGGTGATCGATGAGAACACGCCGGCCGAGTCGCCGCGTCTGCAGGCGCTGTTCGATGTCGCGCAGACCTATGGCGAGCTGTCCTTCGAGAACTACGCCATCATCCGGAACCTCGCCGAGACCTTGCGCGACGAGTTCTGCGCCTGGCTGTCCGAGACGCCGAACTGCGTCTATCTGGTCCCGCCGGAAGGGCGTTTTTCGGCCAAGAACTACCAGTCGGCGGCCTATTCTGTCGCGGGCAAGGGCTATCTCCCGCTCAAGCCGATCAGCTTTGGCCTCGCCGTGAAAGTCTCCCCGGACAAGGACTTCATGCGCCTGCAGATGCACTGCCGCAAGGAAGGCGACGCCGTCTTTGTGCGCATCGAGAAGCAGCGCGAGATGCGCGTCGGCATCCCGCTCGAGGACAGCGCGCTGGAGCCGCTCTTCCGCGCGATCTACGATTACCTGACCAGCTACTTCCAGTCGCGCATCGACGACTATGACCATGGCCGCTACGGCACGACCGAAATCGGGTTCGACATACAGCGCATGACGGGCTAGCCACGCTCCCAGGGGAAAGCCCGCGCCAAGACGGGCCGTAACGCTGATGGGACCACTATGATTCTAGCTTCTGCCGCCGACGGAGCGCACCATGTCGCCTCCGCCCTGCCCATCAAGATCGCGCTGATCGGCGCGCTGGGCATCGGTGCGCAATGGCTGGCTTGGAAACTGCAGCGCCCGGCCATCGTGCTGATGGCGGTGGCGGGGCTGATCTTCGGCCCCCTGCTGGGCGCGCTGCTGTCGCTCGACCTGCCCGGCGCGATCCGGAACTTCATCGAGCCGCTGCGCCTCGATCCGGTCAATGATTTCGGCGAGGTGTACCGCCCCGCCATCGGGCTGGCCGTGGCCATCATCCTGTTCGAGGGCGGGCTGAACCTGCGCTTCAAGGATCTGGGCGACGCGAAATCCGCCGTGATGCGCATGGTTTTTCTGGGCGGCCCCATCGCCTGGGTGCTGGGCGCAGCCGCCGCCTACTACATTGTCGGCCTGCCGTTTCTGGTCGCGGTCATGGTGGGCGGGCTGTTCGTGGTCACCGGCCCGACCGTGATCATGCCGCTTCTCCGCCAGGCCCATCTGAAACACCGGCCCGCCAATGTGCTGAAATGGGAAGGCATCGTGAACGATCCGGTCGGCGCGCTGTTCGCCGTGATCGGCTACAAGATCATCGTGTTCCAGATGACGGGAACGGGCGCGCTGGGCATTTTCGGCCTGCTGGCATTCGCCTCCATCTTCGGCGTGATCGTCGGTATCGCGTCGGCCTGGGTCCTGACCCGCGCCTTCAAGAACGGGCTGGTGCCGGAATATCTGAAAGCCCCCGTCGTCACCGCCTGGGTGCTGGCGGTCTATGTGCTATCGAACCAGATCGCGGACGAGACCGGCCTGCTGACCGTGACCGCCATGGGCATGGCAATGGCGAACATGAAATTCGCGGCCGCTGTCGAAATGCGCCGTTTCAAGGAGACCATCACCATCATCCTCGTCTCAGGCGTGTTCGTCATGCTGACCGCGACGCTGACGCCCGAAGTGCTGGGGCTGATGTTCTCGCGCGGCGGGCTGGTCGTCTGGGGCTTCGTGCTGGTGATGATGCTGTTCGTTCGGCCCATCGCCGTGATGCTGTCGACGCTGTGGTCGGGGCTCGACTGGCGCGAGAGCGTGCTGGTCAGTTTCATCGCACCCAGGGGCATCGTGGCCGTGGCCGTCGCGGGCCTGTTCGCGGCCGAGCTGCAGGCGCTGGGCCTGGCCGAAGGCGCGCTGTTCGTGCCGCTGGCCTTCGCCCTCGTCGGCGCGACCGTTCTGTTTGCGGGCTTCTTCATCGGCCCGCTCGCCAAGGCGCTGGGGCTGTCGGCAGGCGGCGGCGACGGCGTGCTGATCGTCGGCGCGAACCCGTGGTCGCTGGGTCTCGCCAAGGCGCTCAAGGATATGGGCGTCTCCGTGCTGGTCGCGGACACCAACTGGCGCCGCCTGCGCGCAGCCCGGCTGGACGGTCACGAGGTCTTCTACGGCGAAGTGCTGTCAGAAAAGGCAGACTATTCGCTGGACCATTCCAAGTTCAACTACATCGTCGCGGCCACGCCGAACGACGCCTATAACTCGTTGGTCTCGGTCGAGTTCGGCCCGGAGCTGGGGCGCGACCGGGTTTACCAGATTACCAATACGGAAAGCGACGACGAGGATATCGGCATCGCCTACACCTCGCGCGGGCGGACGCTGACCTCTCGCGGGCGGACATTCGATGCGCTGACCCGCGACTGGTGGTCCGGCTGGCGCTTCCGCGTCACCAAGCTCTCGGACGAGTACACGCTGGACGACCTGTTCCGTGACCGGGGCAATAATCTGGACCTGATACTGGCCCGCACGCCCGAAGGCGCACTGAAGTTCATCCAGCCGGGCGACGAGGCAGCCGCCAAGGGCGCGACCGTGCTGTCCTTCTGCCCCGCGACCGACCAGGACGTGACCCGCGGCGAGGGTGCGAAACGCGCGGGCGGCGCGCTGGCCGGACCGACGGGCGCACTGCCGAGCTAGGCCACGCCGCCCGTGCTGGACCCGGACAAGCCCATCCGCCTGCCATCCAAGCGCCGCCTGTGGCAGCTGGGCGCGGTCGGGTTTGCGGTCTATGTCGCCGTCGCCGCCCATATCCGCTACGCCGACCCCGGCGCGCCCATGCCGCCCGAGCCCATGCTGAGCGGCTGCTTCGAAAGCGCGTCCGACGCGGAAGGCAAAGCCGAAGCCTGCTTCGATTGGTCGGAGGACGCAGACGTGCCGTCCCTCACCCTGCGCGTCTCGGAATCCGACAGCCCGCGCACATTCCTCATGACGTTCGACCACCGCCGGCCGCGCTCGCTCATCATCGGCGCGAACCCCGACCGGCGCGTGCTGGCGCTGCGTTCCCTGCTCCACCAGAACAGCTTCGGCCGCACGGTGACCGAGGCGGAATACGGCCCGCGCGCCTGCCGCCTGTTCAGCTACATGGTGTCGGAGCGAGCGCGCGAGGGATATTGGACGACCAATGGGGACTGCGCGGAAGACAGCGACGACCTGAGCATCACCATTGACCGCGACGACGACGAGGCGAGCGTTTGGATATGGCTGGACGGGCGCTACTACGGCTATGAGGAGCTGGTCCGGGCGGGCGACGAATAAGCGCCGCAAAGCAGCCCGGTTAAAGCCACCTTAACCGTAAAGGGCGCACCGCATGCCCGTCATGCGCATTCCGGAAATCACGCCGCCAGCCTGGCTGAAGACGGCCCTGCTGGGCGGGGCGGCCTGCGCCTACGCGACCGGCATGGCCGTGCTGGGCGTGTTCGCGCATCTGTCGGGCGATCTGCCGGATCCGGCCCAGCTGTGGGAGCAGTCGCGCCCGCCGTCCATCCAGATCATCGACCGGCAGGGCCGCGACATCGCCGTGCGCGGCGCTCACGCGCAAGCGCCCATCCCTGTCGCGGAGCTTCCGCCCCATGTCCGCCAGGCCGTGCTCGCGACCGAGGACCGGCGCTTCTACAGCCATAGCGGCGTGGACCCCTACAGCTTGGCAAGAGCCACCGTGCGCAACCTGCAGGCGGGGCGCGTGGTCGAGGGCGGCTCCACCCTCACCCAGCAGCTGACCAAGAACGTCTTTCTCACGCCCGAGCAGACCCTGACCCGCAAGGCGCAGGAGATGATGATGGCCGTCCATCTGGAGCGGCTGCTGTCCAAGGACGAGGTGCTGCGGCTCTACCTGTCGCGTGTCTATTTCGGCGGCGGGGCGTGGGGACTGGAGGCGGCCAGCGATCTCTATTTCGGGCGTCCGCCGACCGAGCTCAGCCTCTCGGAAGCGGCCATGCTGGCCGGGCTGCTCAAGGCACCGTCGGCCTACTACCCGGTCGAGAGCCCGGACAAGGCCGCGCGCCGGATGCGCACCGTGCTGGGCGCGATGCACCGCCAGGGGTTGATGGACGCCGCCGCGCTGCAGGCCGCACGCGTGGCCGACGTTTCCGTGTTGCGCCCACGGACCAACGACCCGGCCGAATACATGATCGACTACATCTGGCCGGAGCTGGAGCGTTTGGCGGGCGTGCCGAGCCAGGACATGGTCGTGCAGCTCTCCATGGATCTGGAGCTTCAGCGCGCCGCCCATGCGGCGGTGGGCGCCCATCTGGACCCGGAGCGCGGGGCGAGCCAGGGCGCGCTGGTGCTGCTCGACGACCGAGGCGGCGTGCTCGCCATGGTTGGCGGTCGAAGTTTCCGCGACAGCCAGTTCAACCGCGCCACCCAGATGCAGCGCCAGCCCGGCTCCAGTTTCAAGCCGGTCGTCTATCTCGCCGCGCTGCGCGCCGGTCTCACGCCATGGACGCTGCGCACCGACGCGCCCATCGAGATCGACGGTTGGTCGCCGGAGAACTTTTCTGATGATTTCGCGGGCGAGATGCGGCTCGAAGACGCGTTGGCGCGGTCGATCAACACGGTGGCGGTCAGCGTGACGGAAGAGATCGGACGTGACGCCGTGGTGGACACGGCTGCCGTGCTGGGCATTGATGGGCTGGAGCCCTTCGCTTCCCTGCCGCTCGGTGCGCAAGGCGCGTCCGTGCTCACCATGGCGCGGGCCTATCTGCCGCTGGCATCGGGCGGGACGTTGCCGGAGACCCACGCGCTGCAATCGGTCGCCACCGCGACGGGCATGCCGATCTTCGACTACGTCGCATCCGAGCCGGAGCGGGTCCTGAGCGCGGACGAGCTGCGCCTGATGAACCGCATGCTGGTGCGCGCCGTCGAACGCGGCACGGGCGGCCGCGCGCGCGTGGCGGGCCGGGAGGTCGCGGGCAAGACCGGCACGACCAATGACAACCGCGACGCCTGGTTCGTCGGCTACGCGCCCGGGCTCTCCATGGCGGTCTGGGTCGGGGACGACGACAACGCGGCCATGGACGGCGTCACGGGCGGGACCATACCCGCGGAAATTTTTTCCGACGTGATGAGCGCCGCGCTCGCCGACCAGCCCGTGACTGCCCTGCCCCAGGCTGCGGAACCCGACTGGGCGCGGCAGCAGGTCGAGTTCCGCTCGCTGTTGGAGCGCCTGGCGGCGGCGAATGCGCAGGCGGACGGCGCGGGGGGATGAGGCTTGGTTTCGGGACTGCGAGAAAGGCCCCGGCGGCAAGCGCCGGGGACGGGCTGATTCTAGAGTTTTCCCCTCGCTGATCCCCGCCTTCGCGGGGATGAGCGACATTGTGGGTGAAACCATTTCGTCCCCGGACTCGACCCGGGGTCCATTCGCATAGCGGCTTGTTGGCTGACGCAGCTTCGTCGTCAGATGGACGTCGATGCGAATAGGCCCCGGATCAAGTCCGGGGACGGGAATGTCGAGAGGCGGTGCACTACCCCAATTACTCCTATCGCAAGCTGATCTGCTTGGGGCAGTTCTCGTTGTAGATCGCGACCGCCTCCGGCATCCAGGTCTGGAAGTCGTTGATGCGGGTTTGCGGGCTGGGGTGGGTGCTCTGGAATTCCGGCGGGGTTGCGCCGCCTGCCGCGCCCATGCGCTCCCACAGTTTCGGGGCTTCCCTGGGGTCGTAGCAGGCGCGGGCCATGAGGATCAGGCCGATATAGTCGGCCTCGCTCTCATGCGCGCGGGAGAACGGCAGGGCGTAGCCATATTGGCTGATGCCGCCGAACACCCCCATGACGGCTTGCTGGGCGCCGTAATCCATGCCCCCCGCACCCATGGCGACACCCGTGCCGACAATGCGCTGCATGTTCTGCTGCGCCATGCGTTCCGCGCCGTGATGGGCGAGGGCGTGGCCGACCTCGTGGCCCATGACGACAGCCAGCCCGTCCTCGTTCTGGGCGACCGGGATAAGCCCCGTATAGACTGCCGTGTAGCCGCCGGGCAGCGCGAAGGCGTTGACCTGCTCTGAGTCGATCACGTTAAAGGCCCA
>JAHDEU010000053.1 GCA_020628635.1 Hellea sp.
GACGAACTCACACTCGCGACCGAGAAGTTCTCCGCCCAGTCGGCGGCAGGGGTCGTGCTCGATATTCGCACGGGCGAAATCATCGCCATGGCCTCCGTGCCGCAATTCAACGCCAATGACCGCGCATCCGCGTCGGACGTTCGCTTCAATCACGCCGCAATGTCCACATACGATCTGGGCTCGGTCTTCAAACCGCTGACCGTGGCCATGGCTCTGGAGGCTGGATTGACGACGCGCGACGAGATGTTCCCGGTGCACAAGCCCTACAAGGTGCTGAACAAGTTCATCCGCGACGACCACCCGTCCAAGACGCCGCTCAGCCTCGACTATGTGCTGGCCGAAAGCTCCAATCGCGGCACGGCCATGCTGGCGCAACGCATTGGCGCTGAAATGCAGCAGGACTATCTGCGCCAGCTCGGCCTGCTCTCGCGCGTGCCCTACGGTCTGGCGGAAAGCGCGCGTCCGCAGGTCCAGTCGCGCTGGGGCGAGATGGCGACCGTCACGGTCTCCTACGGCCACGGACTGGCCGTCACGCCGCTCGCATTGACGACAGCCATTGGCGCGATGTTGAACGACGGTGTCTATGTCGAACCGACGCTACTGAAGCGCGACGCGACCCACCCGCCCGTGACGCGGCGCGTGTTCTCGCGCGAGGTTTCGGCCGACGTCGCCGACATGATGCGCATCACCGTGACTGAAGGAACCGGCAAGAAAGCGAACATTCCCGGATTCGGCGTGATGGGAAAAACGGGCACAGCGGAAAAGCCAGGCGCGACGGGCGGCTATGACCGCGACCGGCTGGTGACGTCCTTCGTCGCGGCTTTCCCGCACTCCTCGCCGCGCTACGCCATGATCGTCACGCTGGACGAACCGCAGGCAATCGAGGGCACTTACGGATACGCCACGGCGGGCTGGAACGCGGCACCGACGGCGGGCGCAGTAATCGAGCGGATCGGCCCGATGCTGCCCGGCGCGCGCGACCGCACCGTGACGGCCTCGGCCGCCCAGGAGGCACTGCGATGAGCCTGACACTTAAGGACTTCGGACTGGACGGCAGCGCGCGGGTGAACGGGCTGGCCGTGGACTCGCGCCTCGTGAAGCCGGGCTTCATCTTCGCGGCCCTGCCGGGCACGCAGCTGGACGGCCGCGACTACATTCCGCAGGCCGTCGCGGCGGGTGCTGTCGCCATCATCAGCACCCCCGGCGTCGATACGCTCGGCCTGCCGCTGATCGGGAGCGACAATCCACGGCTGGCTTACGCAATGGCGGCTCGCGTGCTCCATCCGCGCCAACCGCACACGGTCGTGGCTGTCACTGGCACAAATGGGAAGAGCAGCACCGTCGAGTTCCTGCGCCAGATCTGGCAGTTTGCGGGGCGCGAGGCGGCCTGTTTCGGAACACTGGGCGTGAGGACGGAAGACGGCTTGTCACCCATGAGCCACACCACGCCGGACGCGCTGGCCCTGCACGAGACGCTCGATCGCTTGCGCCGCAACGGTATCACCCATGCAGCGATGGAAGCGTCCTCGCACGGCCTTGACCAATACCGCATGGACGCGGTCGAGCTGGCGGCGGCAGGGTTCACCAATCTGACGCAGGACCATTTCGACTACCACGACAGCGTCGAGGAATATCACGCCGCCAAGGCGCGGCTGTTCACCGAACTTCTCCCCATGGGGAGCCCCGCCGTGGTCATGGTGGACGATGCGGGCGGGCGGCAGATGTCGGACCTCGCGCGCTCGGTCGGCCACAACGTGACTGAAGCGGGCTGGGGCGGCGGCGATCTGCGCATTGTCGAGATCATGCCGCATCCCGCGTCGCAAATGCTGACGCTGGAAGTGAACGGCCGACGCGAGCGGGTCGAGCTGCCGCTAGCGGGAGAATTCCAGGCGCTGAATGCCGTGACTGCTTTGGGGCTGGCCTTGGTCACGGGCGTCGATGCGAAGACGGGATTGGCCGCGCTGGGACAGCTGCGCGGTGTCGCTGGAAGGCTGGAGATGGCGGGCCGGGCGGAGAACGGCGCGCCGATCTTCGTGGACTTCGCCCATACGGAGGACGGTCTGGTCAAGCTGCTGAACTCGGTCCGGCCTCACGTCGAGGGACAGCTTCGCATCGTGTTCGGTTGCGGCGGCGACCGTGACCCGGACAAGCGCCCCAAGATGGGCGCAGCGGCCGCGAAATTTGCCGACGACGCCATCGTGACAGACGACAATCCACGCACCGAAGACGCCGCAACCATCCGCGCGGCCGTGCTCGCTGGTGCACCTGATGCGACGGAGATCGGCGACCGCCGCGCGGCCATCGCGGAAGGCATTAGCCGCTTGCAGAAAGGCGACTGTCTCGTGGTCGCGGGCAAGGGGCACGAAACCGGGCAGATCGTCGGCACAGAGGTCATACCCTTCAAAGACGTTGATGTCGTGCGCGAGCTGCTCGCATGAGTGCGCTCTGGACAGCCTCGGAAATTGCTGCGGCCACAGGCGGCATGATGAGCGAGCCTTTCGAGGCAACGGGAATCTCGATAGACTCCCGCACGACACAGCCGGGCGACCTGTTCGTCGCGCTGATCGATGCGCGCGACGGTCACGATTATATCGACGCCGCCATACGCGCAGGTGCGGCGGGAGTGCTTTGCTCCAAGCCAACCGATGCGCCGCATGTCATCGTTGCAGATACATTCCAAGCCCTGGAAGCGCTGGGGCAGGCCGGACGCAACCGCTGTGCTGCCAAGCGCGTGGCGGTCACGGGCTCCGTCGGCAAGACCAGCGTCAAGGACGCGCTCGCCGTCATGCTCGAGGGCTTTGGCCGCGTTCACAGGAGCCAGCGCAGTTTCAACAACCATCTCGGCGTGCCGATCACGCTCGCCACCATGCCGCGCGACACCGACTTCGCCGTGTTCGAGACGGGCATGAACCATGCGGGCGAGCTGACCGAACTGTCCCGGCAGGTCGCCCCGCATGTCGCGCTGATCACCAATGTCGGCGGCGCGCATGCGGGTAATTTCGAGAGCATCGAGGCCATCGCCGACGCCAAGGCGGAGATCGCCGCTGGTCTGGTCGAGGGCGGTACGCTGATCCTCAATGCCGAAAACCATTATACACCCCGCATCATCGAGACCTTGGGATTGGAGCCGATGTATGGCGGCGTGTCCTTCTTCGGACGGTCTGCCAGTGTGGCGATCCCGGACATGGACCCGGACCTGTCGACGCGGTCCAGCTCACCGATACAGTCGCCGGTGGAGTATCAGATCCACTCCGAGGAAAGCGGGCCCACAGGCGGCCGGCTCGTGATCAAGAACAGGAGCCAATTCGTCGAAGTCAGCCACTCGCTCGTCGGCGCGCATTGGGGCTTGAACATTGCGGCGTGCCTTGCCGTCGCGCACACACTCGGGATCGACATCGCGCAAGCCGGTCTCGCGCTGGCGCAGGTCAATGAGAGCGAGGGCCGGGGCGACACGCACAAGATCACACTCACCGGCAAGACAGTCACGCTGGTGGACCAGAGCTATAACGCCAATCCCGAGTCCATGCACGCGGCCATCAGCGCCGCCGCGCTCCTGCCCGGACGCAAGGTCGCGCTGCTCGGCGACATGTACGAACTGGGCAAGGACGAGCTCGATCTTCACGCTTCGTTAGCCATACCGTTGGAAGCGTCGGGCTTTGCGAGGGTCATCACTCTGGGCGAATGCATGCGCGCGTTGCGGGGAGCGCTGCCGGCCCCGATGCGCGGTCCGCATGTAGATGCCGAGACGGTGCGCGGCGCTCTCGCGGCCGAACTGGAAGACGGCGACGTGCTGCTTATCAAGGGCAGCAACGCCACGGGTCTGTCCCGGCTCGCCAAGTCGCTGAAAGCCGGGGAGGGCTGACATGTTCTACGAATGGCTCGCGCCGCTGGGCGACGAATTCCAGCTCTTCAACCTGTTCAACTACATCACATTCCGCGTCGGCGGGGCGCTGATGACCTCGCTCATCATCTGCTTCGTGATCGGGCCGAAGATGATCGACGGCCTGCGCGCGCGCCAGGGCAAGGGCCAGCCGATCCGTCTCGACGGGCCGGAAGGCCATCTTGTCAAGCAGGGCACGCCGACCATGGGCGGGCTGATGATCCTGCTCGCCGTGATCATCTCGACCCTGCTTTGGGGGAACCTATCGAGCCCGTTTCTCTGGACCGTTTTCATGGTCACGGCAGCGTTTGGCGCGATCGGATTCTATGACGACTATCTGAAGGTCTCCAAGCAGTCGCATAAGGGCTTTTCGGGCAAGATCAGGCTCCTGCTTGAGTTCGGTGTCGCGGCGCTGGCTGTCTGGATTATCAGCGGCGCCATGCCGACGGACGGTGGGTTCAACACCGGCCTTGCCGTGCCGCTCTTGCAGAACACCTGGATCAATCTCGGTGCGCTTTTCATCCCGTTCGGCTGCCTTGTCATCGTCGGTTCGGCCAATGCGGTGAACCTCACGGACGGGCTGGACGGGCTGGCCATCGTGCCGGTGATGATCGCCTGCATGGCGCTCGCCTTCATCGCCTATCTCGTCGGCAATGCGGTGTTTTCCGACTATCTCGGCGTGCCCTTCGTGCCGGGTTCTGGCGAGGTGACCATCTTTCTCGGCGCGATCATCGGCGCTTCGCTGGGCTTTCTCTGGTTCAACGCCCCGCCCGCCATGATCTTCATGGGCGACACGGGCAGTCTCGCATTGGGCGGCGCGCTCGGCACGACGGCGGTGGCGATCAAGCACGAGATCGTGCTCGCGATCATTGGCGGTCTTTTCGTGCTCGAAGCCGTCTCGGTCATCGTGCAGGTGGCGAGCTTCAAGCTCACCGGCAAGCGCGTCTTCCGCATGGCGCCGATCCACCACCATTTCGAGAAGAAGGGCTGGGCGGAGCCGACCATCGTCATCCGTTTCTGGATCATCGCCATTATCCTCGCCCTCGTCGGGCTTTCCACGCTGAAGCTGCGTTGATTACGGCCACCACATTCGCTGACCGCACCGTCGCGGTCTTCGGTCTCGGCCGGACGGGCAATTCGGCTGCGCTGTCGTTACAGGCGGGCGGCGCGGAGGTCTGGGCGTGGGACGACAATGAGGCGTCGCGAGCAGTGGCGCTCGAGGCGGGCGTGTCGGTGAAAGACTTGCGCGAGGCAGACTGGTCCGAGTTCGACGAGCTGGTCCTGTCGCCCGGCGTGCCGGACACACTCCCCGAGCCTCACTGGAGCGCGACAGCGGCCAAGGGCGCGGGGGTGCCGATTATCTGCGATATTGAAATTCTCGCGCGCGAAGTGAACGCCCGACCCGCTCAGGATCGCCCCAAGATCGTCGCCATCACGGGGACGAACGGGAAATCCACGACGACCTCGCTGATCGGACACATCATGCTGGCCTGCGGGAAGGACGCTCAGATCGGCGGCAATATCGGGCGCGGCGTGCTGGACCTCGACCGGATGCACTCCGGCACGCACTACGTGATAGAGCTGTCGTCCTACCAGCTGGAGCGCACGCAGTCCTTGCGTGCCAACGCGGCCGTCTTCCTGAATCTGACGCCGGACCATCTCGACCGCCACGGCGACATGGACGGCTACAGCCGCGCCAAGCAGGTCATCTTCGCCAACCAGACATCCGACGACGCGGTCATCATCGGCGTGGACGACGACAATGGCCGCGCGCTGACGACGCAGCTCAAGCGCGCCAATGGCCGCCGCATCATCCCGATCTCCGCCCGCCGTGCGCTGGGCCACGGCGTTTTCGCGGTGGGTCGCAAGCTGACGGACCGGACCAAGCGCAAGGGTGTTTTCGTCTGCGATCTCTCGGACGCGCAGGCGCTCGATGGACAACACAATGCCCAGAACGCCGCCGCTGCCTATGCCGCGACGACATCACTGGGTCTGGACGCGGAGAGCGTCGGCACGGCAATCCTCAGCTTTCCGGGCCTGGCTCACCGCATGGAAACCATCGGCCGCGCGGGCCGAGTGCGCTTCATCAACGACAGCAAGGCAACCAATGCCGATGCCGTGCGCCAAGCCCTGCGCAGCTATACCGACATCTACTGGATCGCGGGCGGCGTGGCGAAAGAGGGCGGTCTCGAACCCGTGCTGGACCTCGCCGAACACGTCACCAAGGCGTACCTCATTGGCGAGGCGGCCAAGCCGTTCGCCAAGCAGCTCTCCAAAGCCAATGTCGACCACAAGATTTCCGGAGAGCTGAAGATGGCCGTGCTTTGCGCCATGCGCGATGCGCTCGCCTCTGGATCCGAAGCCCCGGTCATCCTGCTCTCGCCCGCCTGCGCCAGCTTCGACCAGTTCAAGAATTTCGAGATTCGCGGCGAGGCTTTCCGGAGTGAGGCCGAAGCGCTCATAAAGATGTTCGAAGCGGAAAAAGCTGCCAAGTCGCAGGAGAGCGCGGCATGAATGCGGCCACGCTGACCGGCATCCGCAGCCAGTTCACCTCGCGCACGCGGCGCTTTCTGTTGGCTGAATGGTGGCGCTCCATCGACCAGCTGACCCTGATGCTGCTGCTATGCCTGCTCTGCGCGGGGCTGGTGCTCAGCATGGCGGCCAGCCCGGCGGCGGCGCACCGGCTGGGCTATGGCTCGCCCTTCTACTTCCTGACACGGCACATGGTTTTTGCCATGATGGGCTTCGCGGGCGCGGTCTTCGTCTCGCTGTTCCAGCCGCGCGGCGCGCGGCGCATCGGCGTGCTCGCGCTTGTCGGTGCGATGGCCGTCATGGCGCTGCTCCCGGTCATCGGCTATGAGGTCAAAGGCGCGGTGCGCTGGATCCGCATCGGCCCCATCGGCCTGCAGCCCTCCGAATTTGCCAAGCCCGCCTTCATCGTCTTCGCCGCCTGGATGTTCAGCGCGGCCAAGCGCGATCCGCAACTGCCCGCGGTGCCCGTCGTGCTCGCCGTATATGCCGGCCTGATCGCCATGCTGATCACCCAGCCGGATTTCGGCCAGAGTTTCCTGATCACGCTCTGCTTTGCGGCGGTCTTCTTCTTCGCCGGGATGAGCGTGCGCTGGCTCATGGTCATGCTCGGCATATCGGGCGTCGGCGCACTCGCCGCCTACACCATGCTGCCGCACGTGCGCGCGCGGATCGCGACCTTCCTGTCGCCCGACAAGTCGGACAGCTACCAGACCGACAAGGCGCTGGAAGCCATTGCCAGCGGCGGCTTCTTCGGTCGCGGACCGGGCGAGGGGAAGGTGAAGTACGACTTGCCGGACGGCCACACCGATTTCATCTTCAGCGTCGGGGTGGAGGAGTTCGGCTTCCTGATCTCGGCGCTGCTCGTGCTGATGATCGCGGCCTTCGTCGTGCGCGCCTTTTCCAACGCGCTGCGGCTGAACGATCCGTTCTGCCAGCTCGCCACGGCCGGGCTCGCGACCATGATCGGCATGCAGGCGATCATCAATCTTTTCGTCAATCTCAACATGGCGCCGAGCAAGGGCATGACGCTGCCCTTTATCTCGTCGGGCGGTAGCTCGCTGCTTGCGCTCTGTTTCTCCGCCGGACTGATTCTCGCTTTCACTCGCCGCCGACCCGGCGCGTACCGGGCGAATTGATGCGCGCGCTGCTGGCCGCTGGCGGCACGGGCGGGCACATGTTTCCCGCCCAGGCCCTGTCCGAGGAACTCGCGCGCATGGGCTGGACATGCGCCATGATCACGGATGCGCGGGGGATGAAGCTTGCGGGCAATATCAAGGCCGACCCGATCATCGAGGTGAGGGCGGCGAGCATTTCCCCGCGCAAGCCGGTGCAGGCGCTCAGGGGCGCGGCCCAGCTGGCGGCAGGGGTGCGCCAAGCCAAGGCGTTCATGCGCGAATGGAAGCCCGACGTGGTCGTGGGCTTTGGCGGCTATCCGAGCTTTCCCGCATTGCGCGCTGCCGAAGGGCTGAACATCCCGCGCGTCATCCACGAGCAGAACACTGTGCTGGGCCGGGCGAACCGGGTGTTCGCGAGAAAGGCGACGGTCGTGGCGAGCGGCTTCGAGGATCTGGCGAAGCTGCCAGTAGGCGCGAACCATGTGGTCGTTGGGAACCCGGTTCGGGATGCCGTACTGCAGGCGTCTCGCAAAAAGTCAGACTCCCTTCTCCCCGAGGGAGAAGGTGCCCGCAGGGCGGATGAGGGGGATACGGCTACAGTCTCGGAGTTGGGAGAGCTGCCGCCGTATGCCCCTCACCCGCCCCTTCGGGGCACCCTCTCCCTCGGGGAGAGGGAAGATGTTTCTGTTTTGATTGTAGGCGGCTCGCTCGGAGCCAACATTCTCTCCGATGTCATCCCGCAGGCTATAGCGTCGCTGCCGGACCCCATGCGCCAGTCACTCCGCATCACCCAGCAAGTCACATCCAAGCACCAGACCTCCGCCGCCGAGCACTATGCCTCAGCCGGTGTCGACGCGAAACTCGACACCTTCTTCCCCAACATCGAAGACCATCTCGCCCGCGCCGATCTCATAATTGCGCGCGCCGGAGCATCATCCGTTGCGGAGATCGCCCTAATGGGCAAACCCGCCGTCTTCATCCCGCTCGCTATCGCGATGGACGACCACCAAACCGCCAATGCACGGGCACTGGAGCGCCGCGGGGCGGCCAAGATCGTGCCGGAATCGGAGTTCACCGTGGAGGCCTTCGCAAGGCTCCTGGAGGACACGATCAATGACACCGACTGGCTTGACCAAGCGGGCGCCATCGCCCAATCGCTGGCGCGCCCCGACGCCGCCCGGGACCTGGCCGCGCTCGTCGTCCAAGCTGCAGATTGAAGTCATGACGAACATCGAACCAAAAAACTTGGCCACGAAAGTGCCCTTCGACATGGGGCCGATCCACTTCGTCGGCATTGGCGGCATCGGCATGAGCGGCATCGCCGAAGTCATGCTGAACCTCGGCTATCAGGTGCAGGGTTCGGACGCGCGCGAGAGTGCGATCACCGAGCGTCTGAAGTCGCTCGGTGCGACCATCTTCATCGGCCAGAAAGCGGAGCAGGTCACCGATGCGGGCGCCATAGTGATGAGCTCCGCGATCAAGCCGGACAACCCCGAGCTGGTCGAAGCCCGCGCGCGCAACATCCCCGTCGTGCGCCGCGCGGAAATGCTGGCCGAGCTGATGCGGCTGAAATGGACCATCGCGGTCGGCGGCACGCACGGCAAGACCACGACGACCACCATGATCGCGGCCCTGCTCGAAGGCGGGGAACTCGACCCGACCGTCATCAATGGCGGCATCATCAACGCCTATGGCTCCAACGCCAAGCTGGGTCTCGGCAAATGGATGGTCGTGGAGGCAGATGAGAGTGACGGGTCGTTCCTGAAGCTCTTCCCGACAGTCGCGGTCGTCACCAATATCGACCCCGAGCATATGGAGCACTATGGCACGTTTGATGTGCTGCAGAAGGCCTTCGACACCTTCGTCGAAAATCTGCCCTTCTACGGTTTTGCCGTGCTCTGTCTCGATGACGCCAATGTGCAGTCGCTCGTAGCGCGGGTGACCGATCGCCGTGTTGTCACATACGGCTTCAATCCGCAGGCCGATGTGCGCGCATCGGATCTGGAGCTGACCCCGACGGGCACGCGCT
>JAHDEU010000054.1 GCA_020628635.1 Hellea sp.
GGCCGGACAGATCGCGCGGCTGAAGGGCGCGTCGACTGTGATCGGCATCGCGGGTGGACCGGAGAAATGCGCGCTGGTGCAGGATAGCTACGGGTTCGATCTCTGTGCCGACTACCGCAGCGAAGGCTGGGAGGATGCGATCGACCGGACTGCGCCCGGCGGCATCACGGTGCATTTCGAGAATGTCGGCGCGGACTATCTCGCCTTTGCCGTGTCGCGCATGCAGCTCTATGGCCGCGCCGTGCTGTGCGGGCTGGCGGCGCATTACCATTCAGGCGGCCCGCCCGCCTCGACGCTGATCGGACCCATCATCGGCAAGCGCGCGCAGCTGATGGGGCTGGTCGTCTATGATTTCTACGACCGCTGGGACGCCTTCCGCGCCGAGGTCGCGCCCTGGGTCGCGGATGGGTCGCTGAAGTTCGAGGAGGACCGCGTGGACGGGCTCGCCAATGCGCCGGTGCTGATGGAGCGGCTGGTCGCCGGCAGGAATGTCGGCAAGGCGGTCGTCGCGCTTTGAGCGGCGCACCACTTCACAAGAGCTGGCGCGGCCGCATCGCCTACACCTCCCGCCAGCCCGAGCGCATGGGCGCGGAACGCGGCCGCGAGACCTTCACCCTGACCGAGCAGTCGGACGGAGTCTCCACCCTCCACGCCCACACCGAGATCGACGACGCGCCCGACGTGCTGCGCGATGTCGTGGCGAGCTTCGACACCGACACGCTCGCGCCGATCGAAGGCTATTCGCGGCTGTCCGTGGGCGGCGCGTTCGAGGGCTTTGGCTGGTTCGGCTTTGCGCCCGACACCGTGCGCTTCTTCGGCCACAACGCGCGCACCGGTCCGCTGACCGAAGACGTGCCGATCGCAGGCCCGGCACCGTGGTTCGGCCACCATGCCATCATCAATGACGGATTTTTGGGCCGCCTGTTTCCGTTGGATGCCGAGCCCGGCAAGCTCCGCGTCGAGGGCGCGATCATGAGCTCGCCCGACCACCGCGGCGCGACCGGGCCGGAGGTCTTTCCACTCTCATTTGGCCTGGTCTATTCCGGCGACGAGCGGATCACGGTCGGCGCGGGAACGTTCGATGCGCGCCGCTTCGAGATCGTGGACACCGCCGAAGGCCTGCCGGAGGAACACCCGCCTTACGTCATGTGGTGCAGCGCGGACCCGCAGGGCTTCTTCCTCAAGGGCGGTGTCGGCGGCTACATGCAGACCCATTACGAGCTGGTCGAGTTGGAGCGATTGTCATGAGCCTCTACATGGTGCTGGTCTATTTCCACGTCCTGCTTTTCGTATTCTGGCTCGGCGCGGATTTGGGCGTGGCCGTCGCGGGCGCGCAGTTCCGAAAGCACGAGACCTACAGCCTGCCCGAACGGCTGGCCCTGCTGAAGCTGCTGGTGATGATCGACATGGGCCCGCGCTCCGCTTGGGCGCTGATGGTAGGCAGCACGGTGAGCCTGCTCGCGGTTGGAGGCTATTGGGACGTGCCCGTCTGGGGTGTGGTGGTCGCCTGGGCCGTGTCGCTGTTCTGGCTGTGGCTGGTCTGGCGCATCCACGCGCTGCAGCAGGACCCGAAAGCTGCGCCGCTGAAACGCGTGGAGTCCGTGTTGAAGTGGTCGCTCGCCGCCTTCTATCTCGGCCTCGGGCTCTACTCGCTGATCTACTACACGCCGCTCAGCCAGGCATGGCTGTCGGTAAAGGCCGTGCTGTTCGGGTTTATCTTCGTCGCCGCCATACTGATCGATGTGCGCTTCCGCCCCGTCGGACCCTTGCTGATGAAGCTGGTCGAGCAGGGCAGCAGCGAGGAGACGGAAGCGCCGCTGCTCGCCACCATGAACCGCTCGCGCTTCTGGGTGCGCGTGACCTACATCTTGCTGGTCATCGTCGGTTTCATCGGCACGACCAAATGGGTGCCGTTCGTGCCCTAGCTGCCCCGACTAGCCCTTGTTGTAGTTCACCCGGTCGAGCACCTTGTTGAGCTCGATGAAATAGCCGTCGCGGTCGAACAGGTAGCAGGTGCGCACCACGATGGGCTTGCCGCCCGCCCGTGCGGGATAAGTGGTCTCGGACGCAGGCGCCGTCATGTTGATGCCGGGGAGCCCGGCGGCCGCATCGCAATGCTCGTCCACCAGCTCGGTGTTGAACACCAGGATCGCGTCGCCGATCCCCATGCGGGTGCGCGGCGCGGCGGGTGCGTCGATCTCCGGGTCCAGCCATTGCAGCAGGCCGATCCAGCCGACCCAGCTGTCGTTTGTTCCCATCAGCACCAGCCGCGCCTTTGCGCCTGGCTCACCGGCTGGCAGCGCCACGCCGCTCATGGTGACTTCGGCATCGTAATTGACCTCGAACCCCAGCACGTCGCGGTAGAGCTTCAGGCTCTCGTCGATGTCGGACACGATCAGCGAGGTGCGGCGCAGGTCGGTCGCGAATTCCTGCGTGGCCGCGTCGGGGGCTTCGACATTGGCCGTCGGCGCGTCCGTCTGTGAGCAGGCGGCCAGCATGAGCGCGGAGAGGGTGAGCAGTCTTTTCATCGTGTCGTCCTGAAAGAGAAAGGCCCGGCCCGCGCCAGCGGACCGGGCCGAAAAGCCGTGGGTGTGAGTGCGCCCTAGAAGTCCAGCTGCACGCGCGCGCCGATCTGGCGGCCGCGGCGGAAGGACAGGAAGGTCGAGCGCGGGCCGACGACCGTGCGGTCCACGCTGGTCGCGCCCGGCGTGCGCGAGCTGATGGTGTTGAACCCTTCGAGCAGGTCGAACCAGCGCGTGGCGGCGGGCGGCGTTCTTTCGTCAAACAGGTTGCGGCCGAAAATTTCCAGCCGGACATTGTCGAACTTCACGCCGATCTGCCCGGAGAAGATGTTCGCGTCGCCCGTTTCCATCAGGTTGTGGACCTGGATGAACTTGCTGCTCTCATGCGTGACGTCGGCGTTGATGAACCCGTTCATCGTGTCCGAGATCGGGAAGTCGGCCTGGGCGTAGAGCGAGGCCTGGTGCTTGGAGGTCAGCGGCACGGTATTGCCCGTCAGGTCGCAGGACAGGTTGTTGGTGAACAGATTGTCCGGATCAAATGTCGGGCTGGTCGGGTTTTCCGATCCGCGGATCGTGCCTGTGGTCGGCGGGTTGGTCCGGTCGAACGCCGCGATGAGGTAGCCGCCCGTGTTGAGCGTGAACTGGAAGTCGTCACAGCCCGATGTGAACTCCGCGTCCGTGTAGGCATAGGAGCCGCCGACGCGCAGGTAGTCGGACAGATCGAAGCTGCCCTCGAACTCGAAGCCGAGGATTTCGGCATTGCCCTGGTTGGTCGCGACCGAGTTGACATTGCTGCCGGCCGTGGCGGCCACGGGCGTGGTCAGCTGGTATTGCGAGATGTCGTTGAAATAGCCCGACAGCGACATGCGGCCCCGGTCGCCGATGCGCGACTTGAAGCCGAGTTCGATGGCCTTGACCTCTTCCGGCTCGTAGAACTCCGCATTGTCCACCAGCCCGTCCGGGCCGTTCACGCCGCCGGGCTTCACGCCGAACGAGTATGAGGCATAGGCGGACGCGTCACTGTTGATGTCGTAGGACGCGATGGCCTTGTAGACGATGTCGTCGAAGGACACGCTTTCATTGTACTCGACCGCGCTGCCGTCATATTCCTTGCGGCCCTTTTCCTCGTCCTGGTAGCGGACTTCGCCGGACAGGGTGAGCTGGTCGGTCACGTCGAAATCGAGCGTGGCGAAAACCGCCTTGTTCTCGATGGTCTGCTCGTCAGACAGCGCCAATCCCAGCGCGTTGTCCGCCGTCACGCGGCCCAGCGAGCCGGAGCGGTTCTCATTGGTGAAGTCGTAATAGTAGGCCCCGACCGAGCCGCGCACGCGCTGGGTCGGGTCTGACGCCAGCCGCACTTCCAGAGACACGTCGTCGATGTCGTTCTGGCCCGTCGTGTTCAGGAAGGCATCGGGTGTGCGAATGGAGAAGAACGGGCTGATGCCGATGCCGAACACGCTGCCGACCTGGTGATCCGAATCCGACCCCGTCAGCAGTTCCTCGGTGCGGTAGCCGCCCGAAACGGAGAGCGATGCGCCGTTGTCGAACGCGTATTCCAGCAGCGCCGTGCTGAACACCATTTCGCGCTCCAGCCCGAGAAACGGCGTGCCGTCCGTGTCCTGGGCGGGATCGAGGTCTTCGAACTGGGACAGGTCTCCGCAGAAATACTGGAAGTTATTGTCGGTCGTCACCGTGTCCGGATAGAGCCCGCCAAAGGGTGTCGGGAATGGGAAGGGGTTGGGGTTGTAATAGGCGCCGGAGCGGTAACCCGGGAAGCAGTTGTTCTGCTCGGCCCCGATCAGGCGGAAGGGCCGGATGCCGTCCTCGTCTTCCGTGTAGCCGATGCGGAAGATGCCGGTGAAGTTGTCGGAAAAATTGATGTCCAGCGTGCCGTTGAGGTTGAGCGATTCCTCCTGGCCCAGTTGCGCGCCGTTGTCGGCCGCATTCTTCCACGCGCTGTCGCCGCCATAGGTGTAGTAGCGGCCGGACAGTGAGTAGCCGAACGTGCCGTCATCGACCGAATTGCTGATGCGGCCATAGAGCTGGTATTCGTCGTCCTCGGCCGCGATGGCTTCGACGGAGCCCTCGAACCCGTCGGCGCTAGGCCGCTTGGTGATGAAGTTGATCGCGCCGGAATAGGTGTTGCGGCCGTAGAGCGCGGATTGCGGGCCCTTGACCACTTCGACGCGCTCCAGATTGCGGATGTCGATCGCCTGCAGCGAGCCGGAGTAGTAGACCCCGTCGATGAAATAGGCCGCGCCCGCTTCGACGCCGAATTGCACGCCGGCGAGGATGTTGGCCGCGCCGCGGATGACCGGGCGCTCGGTCGTGCGTCCGAAGGCGTTGGAAAACGAGAAGCCCGCCGTGTGGCGCGCGATGTCGTCGATGTTCTGGATGCCGAGATTCTCGATCTGCTGCTCGGACACGGCCGAGACCGCGACCGGCGCTTCGATCAGCGTTTCCGAGGTGCGGCGCGCGGTGACGATGATTTCGTCCTCCACGATCTGCGCGGATGCCATGTCGGCGCTCATCACCGCGCCGACCGCGATGACGGACACTCCCAGCATGCGGGATGAAGAAAAGGCGCGGCTGTGGCGCGGGGCGGCGTATGTCATGGGTCCCTCCGTGGGGCTGCCGGGATTGCTTCCCGGTTCGAGCCCGTTATCGGGGGTGTCCTTGCGTCCTGCCCGGACGGCGCGACTTGACTTAAATCAGTCGTGCAATTTTTTGCGCGGGAGTGTGGCGGCGCTGCATCAATGGGCGGCGAAGTTCCGGTAGCGGCCGAGGGTGAGCAGCAGGACGGAGCCGATGAGGAAGCCGATGGCGACGATCGACAGGACGCCGGAATAGTCGGGTGCATCGCCGCGCAGGAGGTTGAAGATGATCGGCGATGTGCCCGAACCCAGCCCGAAGGCGGCGTAGACGAGGCCGTAAACCCGGCCATAGCTCTTCATGCCGAAATAGCGGGACACGAAATAGGCCATCAGGTCGAACTCCACGCCCGCAGCCAGCCCGACCAGGATCAGCGCAAGCGTGTTCATGGCGATGCCCATGTCGCCCATCAAAATCCAGCAGCCGAGCGCCGGCACGCTCAGGAAGATGAAACCCACCAGCGGCGCCCAGATGCGGTCCGCCAGCCAGCCGCCCAGCAGCCGTCCGAACAGGGTGGACAGCCCGATCACGCCCGCGCCGATGAACCAGCTCGCGGACTGGTTGGCCGTGTAGCCCTTGTCCAGCAGGATGTTCTTGGAATTGGCGATGATGCCCGACACGCAGGCACCCAGGATCAGGAAGCTGAGAAGGATCACCCAGAAGCGGTAGTCGGCAAAGACCTCGCGAATGCTCAGGCCCGGCAGCGGGCTGGCCGCGTCGTCGCGCGAGCGGAAGAACACATAGCCGAGATAGGCGAGCAGCACGGCCGCCATCAGCCAGATCACCTGCACCGCCCCGCCCGGCCGGGCGAGCAGGAACAGCATGACGCCGCACAGCGCCGCCGCCAGCAGCAAGGGCTGCCAGATCCAGCTCAGAAGCGGGCGAGCGGATGCATCCGCACCGGCCGCGAGCTGCCGGTCCTCTTTTTCGTCGCGGAACAGCAGCAGGGCGAGCGGCAGGCTGATGAGCAGCGGAAGCAGGCCGAGGATGACGTAGGCCGTGCGCCAGCCAAACGCATTGATCATCGCCTGGATGGTCGGCGAGGCGATAAACCCGAACAGCCCCGTGCCCGTCAGCGCGATGCCCAGCGCCAGCCCGCGGTGCGTGTCGAAATTGTTCACGATGGCCTTGGACCAGGTGACGGGCAGCGTGGCCGAACCGAGCAGCGCGGTGACGAAGAAGATCAGGTAGAACACGGTCGGGTTGGCCGTCATCTGCGAAAACGCCGCCACGCCCACGCCCAACGCCACGATGGAGGGCAGCAGCACTTTGCGCGCACCATACCGGTCCACCAGCTGTCCCGCCACAGGTGCGCCGATCAGCACGCCCGCCGTCATGAACAGGAAGCCTGCGGAGATCATCACGCGGTTCCAGCCGAACTCCGCGCCCAGTTCCGGCCCGATGATGATCAGCGCCCAATAGGGCAGCGGCGACAGGCAGAGCGCGATGCCGACGAGGCTCGCCAGCACGATCGGCCAGCCGCGCGCCCATTCCTGCGCAGCGGTTTCTGCTGTGCCCTCTTTGACTTCGTGCATGGGATCCCCGGTGGTTTTCGTTATGCCCTGTTCCATGACCGATTACCGACCAGCGGGTAAAGCCCTTTGCGCGAGCGCAACACGGCGCGACGTGTTGGTGGGTGGGCTGGCGGGCGGGGCGGCCGCGCTCGCCCTGCCCGCCTGCCGCGCGTCCGGGACATCGCTCGACGCGCAGGTCGTCGTGCTGGGCGCGGGCCTCGCCGGGCTCTACGCCGCCATGCTGCTCCAGGACGAGGGGCGCGACGTGCTGGTCGTGGAGGCGGCCGAGCGGATCGGCGGGCGGATGTTCACGCTCGAGCATGCGGACGGTCAGACGGAAGGCGGGGGACAGCAGATCGGGGCGAGCTATGCGCGCGTGCTGGACGTGGCGGACCGGCTGGGGGTGGCGCTCTACACGGAAGAGGGGCGCGGGCCCGGCACGAGCCATTACTTGGGCGGACGCTGGCAGGGCGGCGCGGTCGAGGTTCCGGAGTTTCCAAAAGGCTTCCGGCAGACCCCGCCCTCGTCCGTGCTGTTCCGCCTGCTGGCCGACACGCCCGGGCTCGCTTCCGCCGATGGCTGGTGGGAGGCGGACCCGGCGCTGGATGTCTCCGCAGAGAGCTTCCTCGCCGCGCGCGGCTTCGACGCCCCTGCCCGCGCGCTGGTGGAGCGCTCCCTCAACGCGAACAGCCTTGCCACCTATTCCATGCTGAACCTGCACCGCACATGGCGGCTCTATCAGGACAGCGCGGGCATGGGGCCGACGCGCTACGTAGAAGGCGGCAGCCAGCGCCTGCCCGAGGCCATGGCGGAGAGCCTGGCCCGGCCCGTCGCCCTGTCCGAGCCGGTCCTCCGCCTCACCCAGACCGCGCGCCATGCGGAAGTCATCACCGACAAGCGCACCCTGCGCTGCGAGCACGTCGTCTGCGCCCTGCCCTTTCCGGCGCTGCGCACCATCGGCTTCGCGTCCGCCAACCCGGCGCGAGCAGACGCCATTGCCGCCCTGCCCTACACCCAGATCGTGCAGCACCATTTCCGCACGGTCTCGCCGTTCTGGGAGGCGGACGGCCTGTCCCCGAGCCAGTGGACGGACACCCCGACCGAGCGCCTGTTCGCGGGCACGGACCGCAACGCCCAGCTCGCCGGGTTGCACCGCGGCTGGATCAATGGCGAGGGCTGCGGTGCGCCAGAGGCCGCTTCCGCGCAAAGCTATCTCGACACGCTCGCCCGGCTCAGGCCTTCTACCACAGGCGCGCTCACGCCGCTCGCCAGCGTGCGCTGGACGCGGGACAATGCTCTGGCGGGCGGGGCCTATTACCACTGGGCTCCGGGTCAGGCGCGTCGCTGGGCGGGCGCCATGGGCGAGCCGGAGGGCCGCATCCACTTTGCGGGCGAACATCTGGGCATGCTGCACACGGGCATGGAGGCTGCGATGGAAAGCGCGGAGACGGCCAGCCTGGTCTTGATAGAGGCCTAGATCGGTTCTATCCGCGCCTCATGACGCAGCCGCGCGGACATATCGCCGAAATGGCGCAAGGCCACAGCTCGCCCGAGCTCGACCACCTGTTTGCCGAAGGCCGGCTGCGGCGCTTCTCCGCAGGCGAGCACCTGATCACCGAGGGCGAGGCGACGGACTATGTGTTCGACCTGCTGGGCGGCACGGTCGCGCTGGCGCGCAATGGCCGCGACGGCCGCCGCCAGATCCTGTCCTTCATGGGCGCGCGGCAATTCCTCGGCGCGGCATCGACCCGCAATTACCCCAATCTCGCCACGGCCCTCAACGACGTCACGGCCATCTGCTATCCGCGCTCGGCGCTGGAGCGCGCGCTGGAAACCACGCCGGGTTTCGCGTCCGAATTCCGTCGCGTGCTCACCCGCATCCTCGAAGCCGCGCATGACCACGTCTACACGGTGGGGCAGCGCTCCGCGATGGAGCGGGTGGCGAGCTTCCTGCTCTACCTGCGCTCCAACCAGGCGCGCTTTGCGCCGGACGGCCCGCGCGAAAAGTCCATCGACATCGATCTGCCCATGACGCGCTCCGACATCGCCGACTTTCTCGGCCTGAAGATCGAGACAGTCTCTCGCAGCTTTTCGGCGCTCAAGCGCGCGGGCGTGATCTCCTACGCCAACAGCCATGCCTGCCGCATCGAGAAACTCGACCGCATCCGCGTGCTGGGCGGGCGGGACGACTTCACGCAGCACAGAGGGGCTTAGGGGGCGCGCGAACCGACCCCGGCTTGCGTTTTGGCAAAGCCGCGCCGTTCCTCTCTGCCTAGAGCGCCCGCTCAAGAGGAGAGACCCATGAGCGCTGCTGTCGCGAGCCAGAACCCTACAACCGTCAACGAGCTGAAGGCGCTGCACCCGACCCTCGCCCGGCATGAGGGCGTGTGGGAGGGCGTGTACCGCCACTATGACGCGGACGGCAACAAGACAGACGAGCATCACTCGCGCCTCGTCTGCCGCTTCCCGACGGACGGGGAGCACCTCTACCACCAGACCAACTACTACACATGGGATGACGGCCGCACGGAAACGCGCGACTTCCCGGCGCAGATCAAGGACGGCCGCCTGTGGTGGGACAATGAGTTCATCCAGGGCTGGGCCGCCGACATGAAACTCGACACCCATGGCCGCACCACAGTGCTCAACTGGGTGCGCACGGGCGATCCGGACCTCTATCTCTACGAGATGATCCAGATCAGCGACTGCGGCCAGAAGCGCGCGCGCACCTGGCACTGGTTCAAGAATGACGAGCTGTTCTCCCGCACGCTGGTGGATGAGCGCAAGATCAGCGACAGCTGGGAAGGGCTTTAGTCCCGC